>NZ_JAAGPP010000077.1:0-42622 GCF_017104975.1 Burkholderia sp. Ac-20344 | reverse complement strand
CCCTTGCGCGTGCCCCTGGATGCGCTCGATCCCGCCGTGCAGGAACCGCACGGAGCCGCCGAGCGCGGCCGCGAGCGCGCCGACATCCGGCTCGCCGCCGCTCTCGCCCGTATAGCGGACGTCGAGCACGACCTGCGCGCCATCGGGCAACGCGGACAGCTCGGGCAGCGGCTGCACGCGCGCGGCCAGTTCGGCCGGCAGGTCGTGCACGAGCGTGCTGAGCAGCGCGCGCGTCGCGCCGTGGCGCGGATCGCCGAACACGCGCCACACGGGGCCCGTTTCGACGACTTCGCCCTGTTCGATCACCGCGACCGTGTCGCACACCGCGCGGATCACTTCCATCTCGTGCGTGATCAGCACGATCGTCAGCCCGAGGCGGCGGTTGATGTCGGCGAGCAGCGCGAGGATCGACTGCGTCGTCTCGGGATCGAGCGCCGACGTCGCCTCGTCGCACAGCAGCACCTCGGGATCGTGCACGAGCGCGCGGGCAATGCCGACGCGCTGCTTCTGCCCGCCCGACAGGCTCGCCGGATACGCGTCGCGCTTCGCGGCGAGCCCGACGAGTTCGAGCAGCGCCTCGACCTTGCGCACGCGCTCGGCCTTCGGCACGCCCGCGATCTTCAGCGGCAGCGCGACGTTCTCGAACACCGTCTTCGCGGACAGCAGGTTGAAATGCTGGAACACCATGCCGGTGCGGCGCCGCAGCGCGACGAGCCCGTCCTCGTCGAGCGCGCCGACGTCGATGCCCTGCACGCGCACGCGGCCCGAGCTCGGCCGTTCGAGCCCGTTCACGAGCCGCAGCAACGTCGACTTCCCGGCGCCGCTGCGGCCGATGATCCCGAATACCTCGCCGCGCCGCACGTCGAGCGTCACGTCGCGCAACGCGGCGGCCTGGCCGCGCGGTGTCGCGAACACCTTGCCGACCTGTTCCAGCGACACGGCGGCCGCGCCGGCCGATGCGGCCGACGTGGCCGCTTCGTCACGCGTCCGGGCAGTATCGCCGGCATGCGCGGCCGATGCGTCGATGAAACCCAGCGTATCGAACAATTGCGTCATCGCTTCGCTCCGTCACGTTCAGGCATGCGCGGGATGCGCGGGTTCGGGCACGGCCACCGGCCGGTGCTGCGCGCCCGTGTGCCACACAGGCAGGCGCGGGCCCGCGCCGAACAGCTTCTCGCGCAGCGTCGGCGCGGGATCGTAGTCCTCCTTGTAGACGCCGCGGGTCTGCAGCTCGGGCACGACCCAGTCGACGAAATCCTCGAACGATTCGGGCATCACGGTGCGCGTCAGGTTGAAGCCGTCGATGCCGGTCTCGTCGATCCACGACTGCAGCTCGTCCGCGACCTGCGACGGAGAGCCGACGATCGGCGCATAGCGGCCGCCGAGCGACATCTGCTCGAGCATCCGCCGCACGGTCCACGTGCCGGTCGTGCTCTTGCGCGAGATCGCGTCGACGGCCGACTGGATCGAATCGGTCTTCACGTACGAGATCGGTTCGTCGAGGCCGTACTTCGCGAAGTCGATCCCGGTCGAGCTCGCGAAATGCGCGAGGCCGGCTTCGGGGCTCGCGTAGCGCCGGTATTCGTCGAACTTTTCGCGCGCGAGCCGCTCGGTTTCCGCCGTCACGACGCTCACGCCCGCGAAAATCCGGATCGATGCCGGGTCGCGCCCCTGCCGGGCGGCGGCCGCGCGGATGTCGAGTGCCGCCGCGCGCGCGGCGGCCTTGCTTTGGCCATTCACGAACACGCATTCCGCATGACGGCCCGCGAACTCGACGCCGCGCGCGGACGAACCGGCCTGGTACAGCACCGGCGTGCGCTGCAGCGACGGCTCGCTCAGGTGGATCGCGTCGATCGAATAGAACGGCCCGTCGTGCTTCACGCGCCGCACCTTGCCCGGCTGCGCGAACACGCGCGCCTGCGCGTCGCGGATCACCGCGTCGTCGTCCCAGCTCTGTTCCCACAGCTTGTAGACGACGTCCATGTAGTCGTCCGCGCGCTCGTAGCGGTCGTCGTGGCCGATCTGCTGCGCGAGGCCCATGCCGCGCGCGGCGCTGTCGAGATAGCCGGTGACGATGTTCCAGCCCACCCGCCCTTTCGTCAGATGATCGAGCGTCGACATGCGGCGCGCGAACAGGTACGGCGGTTCGTAGGTCAGGTTCGCGGTCACGCCGAAGCCGAGGTGCCGCGTGACCTGCGCCATCGCGGGCACGAGCAGCAGCGGATCGTTGACGGGCACCTGCACCGATTCGCGCAGCGCGGCATCGGGGCCGCCGCCGAACACGTCGTACACGCCGACGATGTCCGCGAGGAAGATCCCGTCGAACTTGCCGCGTTCGAGCGTCTTCGCGAGGTCGGCCCAGTAGTCGAGATCGGTGTAGTGCGCGGAGCGGTCGCGCGGATGCGTCCACAGCCCGTGGTTGATGTGCCCGACGCAGTTCATGTTGAACGCGTTGAGCAGGATCTTCTTGCGATTCGCCGTCGTCATGCCCGCCTCCGTCACCACGCGATCGCGTACAGCGAGCCGAACGCGTTGTCGAGCGCACGGCGCACGGCCGGCGACTGCTGGTAGATCGAGATGAACTTGCGGATGCGCGGATCGTTCACGCTGTCCGGCCGCACGACCCACTGGATCGCGAAGATCTTGTTCTCGGTGCCGTCGAACAGCAGTGCGCTGTTCGGGTCGGTCGTACCGGCGAGCTTGATGAAGCTCGGGTAGCCCTGCGCGAGATCGACGTCGTCGAGCGAACGCGCGAGTTGCGACGCCTCGAGCGGAATGATCTTCAGGTGCTTCGGGTTCGCGACGATGTCGTGCGTCGTCGCGCGGTAGTCGGCGCCCGGCTTCAGCGTGATCAGCCCCGCGCGCTGCAGCAGCAACAGCCCGCGCCCGCCGTTCACCGGATCGTTCGCGATCGCGACCTTCGCGCCGTCCTTCAGCTCGCTGAAGCTTTTCACCTTCTTCGAATAGAGGCCGATCTTCATGATGGTGCCGGGCGCGATCGACACGAAGTTGTAGCCGCCCTGCTTGTTCGCGTTCTCGAGGAACGGGATGTGCTGGAAGTAGTTGACGTCGATGTCCTTGTTCGCGAGCGCCGCGTTCGGCGTATTCCAGTCGGTGAATTCGACGATCTTCACGTCGAGCCCCTGCGCCTTCGCCTCCTTGGCGGCGACTTTCAGCGCTTCGATCTGCGGGCTGGTCGAGATGCCGACCTTCAGCGGCGCGGTGTCGGCGTGCGCGCCATCGAGCAGCGCGACGCCCAGCACGGCGGCGGCCAGCAGGCGCGCGACGCGGCCGGCGGAAAAGCGGGCGGAAAAAACGGCATGCAGCATGGAAACCACTCTCCTGTCCAAAGACGGTATCGACGGATGAGCGATGCCGCGGCGAACGCACGGGCGTTCTCCGGACAGGGGTCATCGAGTCGGAAAAGGATCAGCCGATGATAGAGAGCGGCGTGGGGACGGTCTACGAAGCGATTGTGCGAAGAAAATCGCGCGCGGCGATATGGGAGCGGCCGAGCAGGATCGGGGGCCCGACCGCGCGCCAGGCCGAAATCTCGGCCCGGGCGCCGGGCGAATTCCGAAATCTCGGCCAGCCGATCGTTCCACCCTTTCCGCAGACGAAACAAATTCCTTATAAATCAATGCATTGAAAATCTTCCGGCAGGCCGGATTCCTGGCACGAGGGTTGCGTAATAGACCGCACACGATGCCGCGACGCCATGCGAGCATTCCAACATCAGGAGACACGTCTTGCAGACCTCAATCCCTACCCCGTCCCATCCGGAGCCGGTTTCCGACGCCGTCGCCGCCCCGCGCGAGCGCTTCTGGCCTGAAGGCTGGTGGAAACTGATGGAAATCCGCATCGGCATCATTCCGCTGCCCGTCTACTTCATCCTGCTCGCGCTGATCGTCGGCTTCTCGGTCACCGGCAAGGTGCCCGGAGAGATCTCGATGGCGATCGCGGTGCTCGCGTTCTTCGGCTTCACCTGCGCGGAACTGGGCAAGCGCCTGCCGCTGTTGCGCAACATCGGCGCGGCCGCGATCTTCGCGACCTTCGTGCCGTCGGCGCTCACGTACTACCACGTGCTGCCGAAGCCGGTGCTGAACATGACGGTCGAGTTCACGAAGTCGACCAACTTCCTGTACCTGTTCATCGCGTCGATCATCGTCGGCAGCATCCTGAGCATGGATCGCCGCGTGCTGATCCAGGGCTTCGTGAAGATCTTCATCCCGCTCGCGGTCGGCTCGGTCGCGGCCGCGATCGTCGGCACGGCGGTCGGCACCGCGCTCGGCCTCGGCGCGCGCCACACGCTGCTGTACATCGTCGTGCCGATCATGGCAGGCGGTGTCGGTGAAGGCGCGATTCCGCTGTCGATCGGCTATTCGGAACTGATGCACCTGCCGCAGGGCGAGATGTTCGCGATGGTGCTGCCGCCGGTGATGCTCGGCAGCCTGACCGCGATCATCCTGTCGGGCGCGCTCGACATGATCGGCAAGCGCTTCCCGCACCTGACCGGCAACGGTCGCCTGCAGGTCGGCGAATCGGGCGACATGACGCCCGAGAACGAGGAAATCCGCGGCCACGTCGACGTCTCGCACATCGCGGGCGCCGGCATCACGGCCATCACGCTGTACCTGGTCGGCCTGATGGCGCACAAGCTGTTCGGCCTGCCCGCGCCGGTCGCGATGCTGTTCCTCGCGGTGCTCGTGAAGCTCGCGCGCGCGGTGTCGCCGCCGCTCCAGGAAGGCGCGTTCGTCGTCTACAAGTTCTTCTCGACCGCCGTCACGTATCCGCTGCTGTTCGCGATCGGCGTCGCGATGACGCCGTGGGACAAGCTGACCGCCGCGTTCACGATCGTCAACGTCGTCACGATCGTGTCGACCGTCGCGACGCTGATGGGCACCGGTTTCGTGGTCGGCCGCCTGATGAAGATGTACCCTATCGACACCGCAATCGTGAACGCCTGCCACAGCGGGCAAGGCGGCACCGGCGACGTCGCGATCCTGACCGCCGCGAACCGGATGCAGTTGATGCCGTTCGCGCAGATCGCGACGCGTATCGGCGGCGCGATCGTCGTCACGATCACGCTGATCCTGATCGCCCACTTCGGATGACGCGCCGCCGCGCGCGCCGTCGCGCCGGCCGCTTCGCACGCGCCGCCGCCGGCCCAGCCGGCGCGCGGCGCGCGTCGTTCAGGGCGTCGTTTCGGACGTCATGCCGTGCGGACGGTTGCTGGCTTCGATGAGGGCGAACGTGCAGAAGAGCTTCAAGGGCATCCCGTGGTGGGGCTGGGCATCGGCCGGCGTGCTGTATGTGTGCGTGGCGGCCGTGGCCGTCGATTTCGCGTGGGAACGCGCGATCGACGCGCTCGAGGAAACCGGCGCGCACCGGCTCGACCTGTATGCGTCGAGCCTGAAGAGCGAACTCGGCCGCTTCGAAATCCTGCCCGGCCTGGTCGCGCGGCAGGACGGCGTACGCGCGATGCTGAAAGCCGCGCCGCATGACGCCCCCGCGCTCGTGCACACGGTCGACACCTACCTCGAAGCCGTGAACCGCGACGCGGGCAGCGGCGCGGTCGACGTGATCGATCTGCAGGGCGACGTGATCGCCGCCAGCAACTGGAACGAGACGCTCAGCTTCGTCGGCACCAACGTGTCGTACCGGCCGTACTTCAAGGACGCGCTCGCGCGCGGCAGCGGCCGCTTCTTCGGCATCGGCACCAACACCGGCGTGCCGGGCGTCTACTTCGCCAGCGCAGTGCGCGCCGACGGCGTGGCGATCGGCGTGGCCGCCGTGAAGATCAGCGTCGATCCGCTCGAATCGGCGTGGCGCGCGCCGGGCGTCGCCGCGATGGTCGTCGACAGCAATGGCGTGGTCGTGATCTCGACCGAACCCTCATGGAAATTCACTGCGCTGCGCCCGATCACCGCGCAGCAGCAGCGCGACATCCAGGCGTCGCGGCAATACGCGGGCCGCACGGTCGACGCGCTGCCGTACCGCCATATCGGCGACCGCAGCACGGCCGCCTGGTTCGGCACCTTCCCCGATCCGCGCCACGCCGGCCGCACCACGCGCTATCTCGTGATGTCGCGCCCCGCGCCGCAGGCCGGCGATTCGCTGATGGTGCTGCTCGACATCGCGGGCGCGCGGCGCCAGCAGCAGACGGCCTTCGTGTTCGTCACCGGCGCGTTCCTGATCGCCGCGCTGCTGGCCGGCTACGCGATCCAGCGCCGCCGGGCGATCGTCGCGCGGCTGAACGCGCAGGACGCGCTGCGGCGCGCGAACGACCAGCTCGAGCTGACCGTCGCGCAGCGCACGGCCGCGCTGACGGCCGCGAACGAACGGATGCAGCGCGAGATCGTCGAGCGCGAGCGCACCGAGCAGCGGCTGCGCGCGTCGCAGCAGGAAGTCGTGCACGCGGGCAAGCTCGCGGTGCTCGGGCAGATGGCCGCCGGCCTCACGCACGAGCTGAACCAGCCGCTCGTCGCGATCCGCACGCTGTGCGACAACGCGCGCACGTTCTTCGAGCGCGGCCAGCCGGCGCCGGCGCTCGCCAATCTCGAACGGATCGGCAAGCTCGTCGACAGCATGGCCGTGCTCACCGGCGAGCTGAAGACCTTCGCGCGCAAGCCCGACGTCGAGCGCGTCGCGGTCTCGCTGAACGAGGCCGTCGCGCATGCGCGGCTCATCTACGACGCGCGGATCCGCGACGAAGGCGTGCAGCTCGACGTGAACATCGCGCCCGGCACCGCCGTGTCGGCCGAATCGAGCCAGCTGCAGCAGGTGATCGTGAACCTGCTCGGCAACGCGCTCGATGCGGTGCACGATGCGCCCGTGCGCCGCATCGTCATCGAGGCCGCCGGGCCGGACGAAACCGGCCGCGTGCGCTTCACGCTCGCCGACAGCGGCGCGGGCATCGCGCCCGAGGTGCTGCCGCACCTGTTCGAGCCGTTCGTCACGACCAAGCCGCGCGGCCAGGGCCTCGGGCTCGGCCTCGCGATCACGTCGCGCATCGTCGAGGCGTTCGGCGCGAAGATCGCCGCGACGAACCGCGACGAAGGCGGCGCGCAGTTCAGTATCGAATTCGCGGCGGCCACGCTGCAAAGGACAGAGCATGGAAGATGAGATTCGGGTGCTGGTCGTCGAGGACGATGAAAACGTCCGGATCGGCGTCGAGCAGGCGGTTGCGCTGGCCGGCTTCGCGGTCGACGCATTCGCATCGGCCGCCGACGCGCTGCATCACGTCGCGCCCGGCGCGCCGGTCGTGATCGTGTCGGACGTGCGGATGCCGGGCATCGACGGGCTGCAGCTGCTCGATCGCGTGATGGCCATCGACGCGCAGATCCCGGTCGTGCTGATCAGCGGCCACGCCGATATCTCGACGGCCGTCGGCGCGATGCAGGTCGGCGCGTACGACTTCATCGAGAAGCCGTTTTCGTCGGACGTGATCGCGGGGCGCGTCGCGCGCGCGGTCGAGAAGCGCCGCCTGACGCTCGAGGTGCAGGGGCTGCGCGCCGCACTGAACAACTGGCAGGGCATCGAGGCATTCGTGCTCGGCAAGTCGCCCGCGATGGCCGACGTGCGCAAGAAGATCCTGCGCCTCGCCGATACGTCGGTGTCGGTGCTGATCACCGGCGAAACGGGCACCGGCAAGGAACTGATCGCGCGCAGCCTGCACGACTTCGGCGGACGGCGCGACGCGCATTTCGTTGCGCTGAACTGCGGCGGCCTGCCGGAGCAGATCTTCGAGAGCGAGCTGTTCGGTCATGAAGCCGGCGCATTCACCGGCGCGATCAAGAAACGCATCGGCAAGATCGAATGGGCGGACGGCGGCACGCTGTTCCTCGACGAGATCGAGACGATGCCGATCACGCTGCAGATCAAGATGCTGCGCGTGCTGCAGGAGCGCGTGGTCGAGCGGCTCGGTGCGAACGAGCTGATTCCGGTCGACTGCCGCGTGGTCGCCGCGTCGAAGGCCGATCTTGCCGAGCTCGCGGCCGACGGCCGCTTTCGCGCGGACTTGCTGTATCGCCTCAACGTCGCGCAGATCGAGCTGCCGCCGCTGCGCGAACGGCGCGAGGACGTGCCGCTGCTGTTCGAGCATTTCGTGCTCGCGGCCGCGCGGCGCTTCGGGCAGCCGGCGCCGGTCGTCACGGCTGCGCAGGTATCCGAACTGATGACGCACGCCTGGCCCGGCAACGTGCGCGAGCTGCAGAACGTGGCCGACCGCTTCGTGCTCGGCCTGACCGGCGACAGCCTGCTGTCGTCCGGCGATACGCCGGCTGCGGGCGGCACGCTCGCGGAACAGCTCGCATATTTCGAACGGATGCTGATCGAGGACATGCTGCAGCGTCACAACGGCAACGTCGCGGAGGCGAGCGAAGCGCTCGGGATGCCGAAGAAGACGCTCTATCACAAGCTGCGCAACCTGCGGATTCCCGCGCGCGGCGACGCGGCGGCCGATGGCGGCGAATGACGCGAACGAGGACACGCACAGCATGGATCGCATCGAAGTCACCGAACAGGGCCGCATCGCCGGCCACCTGATCCGCGGCGTCACGCGCGCGCAGAAAACCTTCCGCCCGAGCGACTGGCCCGAGCGCCTCGCGGGCGTCATCACGCTGTTCGTCGGCGAACGGCGGCCCGGCTATCCGTGCGCGCTGTCGCGGCTCGCGATGCCCGTCGTCGACGGCGGCGTCAAATGCCTGTTCGTGTCGGACGAATTGCGCACGGTATGCGCGGACGCATTCGACTTCGCGATGCAGTTCGCCGCCGACAACGACCTCCCCGTCGAGCTTCAGACCGCGCCTGCGCTGGCGGTGCGGTGAAACGCGGGCCGCTTTCGCGGCTCGCGTCCTCCCCTTTTTCCACGGTTGCGATGCGCGGGTGCGCAGGCCGCCGCACGCCCGTTTCAGGCCTGTCCGGCTTCGCGACCCATCGTTAGACGATTGAAAGCATCGACACCCCTCCCCCCATCCGACAAGGGTTTGCGACCGAGCCATCAATAAAATTGATCGTCACGATGAAAATTATGCGTTTTCCTTGCAGATCGCCGTGATGCATAGTTGCGTCGTGTTGACGCACCTTTGAGTCTTTCAGTCATGAACATGCGAATCGAGCCGTCCGTGCTCGCGAACCCCGACCTGCAATTTGCGACGCTTTCGTCAGGCATCAGCCTGCCGTATGTCGAGCGGGGCAGCGGCGCGCCGATGGTGTTCGTGCACGGCTCGCTGTGCGACTACCGCTACTGGGATCCGCAGCTCGCCTCGCTGTCGGCCCACTACCGCTGCATCGCGCCGAGCCTGAGCCACTACTGGCCGGCCGTCGAAGCGGGCATCCAGGACGAGTTCGGCTGGCAGAACCATGTCGACGAGCTCGCCGAATTCATCGACGCGCTCGATCTCGGCCCCGTGCACCTGGTCGGCCACTCGCGCGGCGGCAGCGTCGCGTTCAACGTCGCGCGCCAGCATCCGCACCTCGTCGAGTCGCTGACGCTCGCCGATCCGGGCGGCCCGCTGCAACAGCCGGGCGTGCGCGAAGCCGCGCTGCCCGCCGCCGCGATCGCGCTGCGCACGAAGGCCGTGAACCTGATCGGGCAAGGCGACGTCGAATCGGGCCTCGAGATGTTCGTCGATTCCGTGAGCCTGCCGGGCGCGTGGAAGAAGAGCACGTCGCGCTTCCGCACGATGGCGATCGACAACGCGAGCACGCTGCCGAAGCAGTTGCAAGATCCGTTGCCCGCGTATTCGCAGCACACGGCCGGCGACATCGCATGCCGCACGCTGCTGATCGATGGCCAGCGCAGCCCGAAGATGTTCCGCAATAACGTCGATACGCTGTCGCAGTGGATCGGCAACGCGCAACGGCAGACCGTCGCCGGCGCGTCGCACGGGATGAATGCGGCAAGCCCCGCCGTGTTCAACCGCTACGTGCACGAGTTCGTCGCCGCGTAAGTGCCCTCGGGCGGCTTCTGCGCCGCCCGTTCTCCTCGCTGTTCAACGACGATGCGGATACGCGCCGCATCGCCGCTTCTTCAACCGCTGTCCCGTCAATCTGCCTGCGCAATTCAGCCAGCGCGGCTCACCATGCAGCCGGCTCCGCCTTGCGCGTCACAGCATCCGGCAACCCGAACACGCTGTCGAACGCCCAGTTGTACGTGAACGTGAAGATCGGGAAGAACACGATCAGCACCGCGTCGTACAGGAATGCCTGTAGCAGCGACACGTCGAGCCACCACGCGATCAGCGGAATCAGGAACGTCACGAGCGCGATCTGGAACCCGATCGCATGCACGACGCGCCGCCCGACGGTGCGCATCGTTTCCGCACGCCGTCGCTCCCACGCCTCGAACCCCAAGTTGTACAGAAAATTGACGGTGACGCCCGTCGTCGAGATCATCACGCCGAGCAGGCCGCTCGTCTCCGCGCTCGCGCCGCTCAGCATGCCGAGCACCGTCGACGCGATCAGGATGCCGAGCACCTCGAACATCACGACGTAGACTATGCGTCTCTTCCATCCTTGCATGACCGACCACCTTCGTTTCGAACAAGGTGGCGAGACTACAGCGGGCCTTGCGTCCGCAAAAGTCAGGTCCTTTCAATTTTTCTGACAGGAGGCGGCCGACCATGCTGACCAGCGATCACATCGACATGCTGCTGACCGTCATCGACAAAGGCTCGTTCTCGGCTGCCGCGCGTGCGCTCGGCCGTACGCCGTCGGCGGTCAGCATGGCGATCGCGAACCTCGAGGCCGAACTCGGCCTCGTGCTGTTCGACCGCGGCACGCGCGAGCCGACGCCGACCGCCGCAATGGCCGCGCTGCTGCCCGACGCGCGCTCGATCGCCGAACGGCTGCACGCGCTGCGTGCGCACGCGCAGCATTTGTCGGAGGGAGTCGAGGACACGCTGCGGCTCGGGCTCGCGGCCGAACTCGACGGCGCGCCGGTCGCCCGCGCGCTCACGGCCGTGGCCGCGAAATATCCGGCGCTCGCGATCAGCATCGTCACGGCGCCGCAGGATGCGATCGTCGATGCGCTGCATCGCGGCGCCGTCGACCTTTGCGTCGCGTACGGCGGGCTCGATCTGCATCCGCAGGAACAGATTCATGCATTGTGGACCGAGACATTGATCGCGGTCGCCGCGCCCGACCATCCGGCGATTGCCGAAGCCGCGCATCCGGAGGCGATCGAGCGATTGTCGGGGTTTCGGCAGATCGTGATCGCCGATCCGGAACGGCCGTTGACCGACGTGCGGCCGTTGATCGGCAACCGCACGTGGAAAGTGACCGACATGGCGACCGCGATCGCACTCGTAAAGGCCGGTCATGGCTGGGCGAACTTGCCGGAATCGATGATCGGCCGCTACGTGGCCGATGGCGAACTCGCGGCGCTCGTGTTCGCGAACATCCGCAACGGGCTGCCGTTGCCCGTGTTCCTGCGGCGACCGAAGCACACGGGGCTCGGCAAGGCGGCCAGCGAACTGGTGCGGGCCCTGCGGGCTGGCGGCGACGAGCAATGACCGGAGTGGCGGCGCAGGCCGCCACTCCGCCGGTCAACGCATGACGGGCTGACCGTTAGTTGCGATTAATGCGCGACCAAGCCTGTCCCGGAAGTGATGTGCGCCGACGACGAGACGCGCGACGCGTAAGAGCAGGCATTGCGGCAGATCGTCAATGAAGTGTCGTCCAGGCTCGGCGAGACGCCCGACGACGATCGCGCGATCGCGTTCCTCGCGCTGCTGTCGGGCGGCGTCACGCTCGCGCGCGCGGTGCGCGATCCCGAACTGGCGCAGCGCATCGCCGATGCGGTCGGCCGCTACGCAGTGGTGATCGCCGAGCGCTCCGACGTGCGGCCCGAGCAGCAGGCATGACGGACGGCCTACAGAAAGATTCTTCGTGGATTTCCGTGGACATCGCCTTCCGACCCGGCGTGGTCGCTTGTCGACCCGCTGCTCGAAAAGTCAGCGGATAAGCTGTCTGGAAACCCGAGCCCACACCGCGCGAAGGCGTCGCGCACGGTCCTCGAAGAGATAGGAAGCCGCAAGCGTCAAGAGACCTGAAATTGCACCCGTCACGATGTGCTCGACATACGGGACACGGTAGTGACTCGTATGCGAGTATGCATCGCCCAACGCTGTCAGGACACCAACGACCAGCGCATTGCCGTATCGATGCGCGTAGAGTTTCCCCACAGGCGTGAAAGTCAGAAGTACGGCCAGGAGTCCGGTCAGCAGCCCCGTATGAAATGCGATGGTCCAGTGGGCCAGGCTCGCGATGTTTCCCCAACTCCCCGGCATGCACGTCATGCACGCACTGGTCGGCTGCCAGAAACGCTGGACAAACAGTCTGACGCGGTGCTTCCACTCGGTTGACATGATGTGTTCCCATCAACGCCGTCGTCGCGGATGGGTCCGCTGTGCCCCGTCGAGTCCGGGCAATAACGACATGGGGAAATACTACTCCACGAATAGGCGGCAGCTGTGTAGACAGAGATTCGACTCTCGCGTCTATCGGCGTGGGCCCGTCCGCGACGCGCGTCGAATGAGGCGCTTGCGCGCGAAGTCGACGGCAGGCACCCTGAAGATGCCACTCGACTTTCCTCCAAGCGGACGTTCGCGCAACGGTGCAATGCACCACTGCCGAATGAGCCGGCTTAGAATCGAATTTTCCATTTCGCTCAAGTACCCGATGCTCACAGCGCGCCCGCTTGTCAGCGAATCCGCTAGCGACCGCGCAAACGTCTTGCGCGTCTTCATTGAAGCACCTTCGTACACGGAACTCGTTGCAGGCCGATCGCCCTCCCCGGAAGACGTCAACGATTTCTTCTTCGGCAAGCCAGTGGGCACG
This sequence comes from Burkholderia sp. Ac-20344, assembly GCF_017104975.1. Taxonomy (NCBI): domain Bacteria; kingdom Pseudomonadati; phylum Pseudomonadota; class Betaproteobacteria; order Burkholderiales; family Burkholderiaceae; genus Burkholderia; species Burkholderia sp. Ac-20344. The sequence continues at coordinate 29,779 of NZ_JAAGPP010000077.1, read as the reverse complement.
GATGCAGCACAAAAATCAGTCTTCGGATTCTTTGTCGAACGGGAGATGATCGGCTGCGCAGACGTGATTCGTTCGTATCCAACGGACGACTGCATATGGATTGGCCTGATGCTTCTCACCGAAGCGAATCAGGGTCGAGGCCATGGAAAGGCAGCTTTAAGGCTGTTGATCGAGATGGCAGACGAGTGGGGCTATCGCGCCGCACAACTCGCAGTCGTTTCAACCCATCCTCGGGCATATGCATTTTGGCAACGCGAAGGCTACGAGGAGATTCGACGCGCGAGCAGTCCGGAATTTACCGGTGATCTGATCGTCATGCAGCGCTCAATTGGATAGCGCGCTCGATCGGCTCGAAATGGTCAATCGCCGACGCGCCTCACCGACAGTTCGCGACGAACCATAAAAAACCCCCGGCATGCAGACCTGCGCCTGCATGCCGGGGTTCTTCGCGTCACGGCCGGCGAGCGACGAATCGCCCGCCGTTCACGCCTCAACGCGCTGCGACCTCCGCCTTGACGGCCGCCGCATCGCCGACGGCCGTCGGCGCCGCGCCCCACCCGCCGCCGAGCGCGCGGATCAGGTTGACGGTCGATACGGCCTGCGCGCCAGTGAGCTGATTCGCCTGCAATTGCGACTGCAGCACCGAGCGCTCGCTGTCGATCACGTCGAGATACGCGACCTCGCCTTCCTGGTACTGCGTGCGCGACAACGTCGCCGCGCGCCGCGACGCGTTGACGGCCGCATCCTGCGCGCGGATCTGGTCGTCGAGCAGGCGCAGGTCGGCGAGATTGTCCTCGACCTCGCGGAACGCGACGAGCACCTGCTGCCGGTAGTTCGCGACCTGCTCGTCGTACTGCGCGCGCGCCTGCTGCACGCCGGCCGCACGGCGCCCGCCGTCGAACAGCGGCAGCGTCAGCGCGGTGCCGGCGAACGGCCCGAGCAGGAACGTGCGGCTCGACCACAGGAACAGGTTGCCGAGCGTCGACGCCTCATAGCCGAACGCCCCCGTGATGTCGAGCTTCGGGAAGTACGCCGATTTCGCGAGGCCGATCCGCGCGTTCGCGGCTGCCATCGCGCGCTCGGCCGCCGACACGTCCGGGCGGCGTTCGAGCAGCGCGGACGGCAGGCCCGGCGGCACCTTCACCGCAACCGGCACGATCGGCGTTTCCTTGAACGCGAAATCCGCGGGCGCCTTGCCGAGCAGGATCGCGAGCGCATGCTCGGATGCCGCGCGCCGGCGCGCGACGCCGACCGCATCGGCCTGCGCGGTCGCCAGCTCGTTCTTCGCGCGCGACACGTCGAGCTCGCTGATGTCGCCTTCGTTGAAGCGGCGCTGCACGAGCTTCAGTGCCTGGTCGCGCAGTTCCACCGTGCGGCGGTACAGATCCTGGTCGGAATCGAGCTGACGCAGTTCGAAGTAGTTCTGCGCGACGTCCGCCTGCAGCGCGAGCTGCACCGAACGGAACAGCGCCTCGCTCTGCGCCTGGTCGGCACGCGACGCCTCGACGTTGCGGCCGACGCGGCCGAACAGGTCGGCTTCGTACGACACCGTGCCCTGCGCACGCCACAGCGTCGCATTGGTCGGGCCCGTGCCCTGCGGCTGGAACTGCGACGCCGACGACAGCCCTTGGCGCGTCGGCCCGAAGCCGGCACCGATCTGCGGGAACCACTGCGAACGTGCCGAACGCGTCGCCGCGCGCGCTTCCTCGACACGTGCGGCTGCGGCCTTCAGGTTCTGGTTCGCGGCGAGCGCCTGCGTCTCGAGCGAATCGAGCACCGGGTCGCCGAACACCTTCCACCATTCGCCGCGATGCGTGCCGTCCGACGGTTCGGCCGTCTTCCACGTGCCGGCCTGTTCGCCGGCGGCGAGCGTCGGCGCTTCCTTGAACGCGGCGGGCGTCGGTGCATCCGGACGCTTGTAGTCGGGGCCCACCGCGCACGCGGCGAGCAGCGTCGCGAGCAGGGTGCTCGCGGCCGCGACCTTCGCGAAACGCATCAGGCCATTCGTGTTGTGCAGGTTATTCATCTTCTTGTCCTCAAGCATCCGATGCCGGTACGCCGGGTGCCGGCACGCCGTAACCCGCCGAATCCTTGCCGGCGACGTGAATCTTGCCGCCCGCGAGCGTGCGCAGCACCACGTAGAACACCGGCGTCAGCATCAGCCCGAACAGCGTCACGCCGAGCATCCCGAAGAACACCGCGACACCCATCGCATGGCGCATTTCCGAACCGGCGCCCGTCGACGTGACGAGCGGCACCACACCCATGATGAAGGCGATCGACGTCATCAGGATCGGGCGCAGCCGCAGCCGGCTTGCCTCGATCGCGGCCTCGAGCGGCGTCCTGCCGTCGTGTTCGAGTTCGCGCGCGAATTCGACGATCAGGATCGCGTTCTTCGCCGACAGCCCCACCAGCACCATCAACCCGATCTGCGTGAAGATGTTGTTGTCGCCCTGCGTGAGCCACACGCCCGTCAGCGCCGACAGAATGCTCATCGGCACGATCAGGATCACCGCGAGCGGCAGCGTCAGGCTTTCATACAGTGCCGCGAGCACGAGGAACACGAGCAGCACGCTGATCGGGAACACATACATCGCCGAATCGCCCGCGAGGATCTGCTGGTACGTGAGGTCGGTCCACTCGAACCGCACGCCGCGCGGCAGCGTCTCGTGCGCGATGCGCTCGACCGCGGCCTGCGCCTGGCCCGACGAGAAGCCCGGCGCCGGGCCGCCGTTGATGTCGGCCGCCGTGTAGCCGTTGTAGCGCACGACCATTTCCGGGCCGAACGTCGGCGTCACCGTGACGAGCGACGACAGCGGCACCATCTCGCCCTTGTCGTTGCGGGTCTTCAACTGCAGGATGTCGTCCGCGCGCTGGCGGAACGGCGCATCGGCCTGCACGCGCACCTGGTACACGCGCCCGAAGCGGTTGAAGTCGTTCACGTACAGCGAACCGAGATACACCTGCATCGTGTTGAACACGTCGGTGACGGGCACGCCCAGCTGCTTCGCCTTCACGCGGTCGAGATCGACGTTGAGCTGCGGCACGTTGATCTGGTAGCTCGTGAACAACGGGCCGAGTTCAGGCGCCTGCTGCGCACGCTTGATGAAGTCGTTGGTCGCATCCGCGAGCCGCGCATAGCCGACCGCACCGCGATCCTCGATCTGCATCTTGAACCCGCCGAGCGTACCGAGGCCGAGCACCGGCGGCGGCGGGAACACCGCGACGAACGAGTCCTTCATCGCGCCGTACTTCTGGTTCAGCGCACCGGCGATCGCACCCGCCGACAGTGCCTTGCCGTGCCGTTCCGAGAACGGCTTCAGCGTGACGAACACGATGCCCGCGCTCGAGCTGTTCGTGAAGCCGTTCACCGACAGCCCCGGGAACGCCACCGCGCTCTCGACGCCCGGCTGCTTCAGCGCGATCGAGCCCATGTCGCGGATCACCTTCTCGGTGCGGTCGAGCGATGCACCGTTCGGCAGCTGCGCGAACGCGATCAGGTATTCCTTGTCCTGCGCGGGCACGAAGCCGCCCGGCACGACCTTCGATACGAGCACGGTCGCGCCCACCAGCACGAGGTACACGCCGAGCATCAGCGTCTTGCGCGACAGCACGCCGCGCACGCCGCGGCCGTAGTTCTCCGCACCGCGATGGAACACCTTGTTGAAGCCGCGGAAGAAGCCGCCGAGCACGCGGTTCATCACGCGCGTGAGCCAGTCTTCCTTGTCGCCATGGCCCTTCAGCAAAATCGCGGACAGCGCCGGCGACAGCGTCAGCGAGTTGAACGCCGAGATCACCGTCGAGATCGCGATGGTCATCGCGAACTGCTTGTAGAACTGGCCGGTCAGGCCCGACATGAACGCGAGCGGCACGAACACGGCGACGAGCGTCAGCGCGATCGCGATGATCGGCCCGCTCACTTCCTGCATCGCCTTGTAGGTCGCCTGCCGCGCGTTCATCCCGCTCTCGATGTTGCGCTCGACGTTCTCGACCACCACGATCGCATCGTCGACCACGATCCCGATCGCGAGCACCATCCCGAACAATGACAACGCGTTGATCGAATACCCGAATGCGAGCAGCAGCGAGAACGTGCCGATGATCGACACCGGCACCGCGATCAGCGGAATCAGCGACGCGCGCCAAGTCTGCAGGAACACGATCACGACGATCACGACGAGCGCGATCGCTTCGAGCAGCGTGTGCACGACGGCCTTGATCGACGAACGCACGAACTGCGTCGGGTCATAGACGATCTTGTAGTCGACGCCCGCCGGCATGTCCTGCTTCAGCTCGGCCATCGTCTTGCGCACTTCGTCCGAGATCTGCAGCGAGTTCGCGCCCGGCGACTGGTTGATCGCCATCGCGACGGCCGGCTTGTTGTCGAGCAGCGAGCGCAGCCCGTATTCGGATGCGTCGAGCTGGATCCGCGCGACGTCGCGCAGGTGCGTGACGCCGCCGTCCGGCGTCGTCTTCACGACGATGTCGCCGAACTCGTCTTCCGTCTGCAGGCGGCCGCGCGCGTTCACCGACAGCTGCAGCGGCGTGCCGGGCAGCGACGGCGACGCGCCGATCACGCCGGCTGCAACCTGCACGTTCTGCTCGCGGATCGCCTGCACGACGTCCTCGGCCGACAGCCCGCGCTGCGCGACCTTCTGCGGATCGAGCCACACGCGCATCGCGTAGTCGCCCGAACCCCACAGCTGCACCTGGCCGACGCCCTGGATCCGCGACAGGCGATCCTTCACGTTGATCAGCGCGTAGTTGCGCAGGTAGGTCATGTCGTAGCGGTTGTCCGGCGAGATCAGGTGGACCACCATCGTCAGCGTCGGCGAGCTCTTCACCGTCGTGATGCCGAGCCGCTGCACGTCCTCCGGCAGGCGCGGCAGCGCCTGGTTCACGCGGTTCTGCACGAGCTGCGTGGCCTTGTCCGGATCGGTGCCGAGCTTGAACGTGACGGTGATCGTCATGTTGCCGTCGCTGTTCGCCTGCGACTGCATGTAGAGCATGTCCTCGACGCCGTTGATCTGCTCCTCGAGCGGCGACGCGACCGTCTCGGCGATCACTTTCGGGTTCGCGCCCGGGTACTGCGCCTTCACGATCACGGAAGGCGGCACGACTTCCGGATATTCCGAGATCGGCAGCAGGAACATCGCGATCACCCCGCCGAGCAGGATGATCACCGATAGGACTCCTGCGAAGATCGGCCGGTCGATAAAGAATTTTGAAATGTTCATGGGTTGCTCTGTCTGGTTGAACGCGGATGCGAAGCGGCGGGCCGCTTACGAATCCGCCTTCGCCGGTGCGGCCGGCTTCGCGTTGTCCGCCAAAGGCGCGGACGGCGCGTCACCGCCGGTCATCGGGACCATGTGCGGCTTCACCTGTTCGCCGGGGCGCACGCGCTGCGTACCGTTCACGATCACGCGATCGCCGGCCGTGAGGCCGCTCACGATCACGCGCCGGTTGCCGTGCTGCAGCCCCTGCTGCACTTCGCGGTACGACACGCGGCCCTGCTGGTCGACGACGAACACGAACTTCTTGTCCTGGTCGGTGTTGATCGCCGCGTCGTCGACGAGCAGCGCCTCGTGCGGCGCGCTGCCGCCCACCTTCACGCGTGCGTAGAGGCCCGGGACGAGCGCACCGTCCGCATTGTCGAAGCGCGCGCGCACGCGGATCGTGCCGGACGACGTGTCGAGCCGGTTGTCGACCGAGTCGATCTCGCCGCTGCGCGAGTAGCCGGTTTCGTTCGCGAGGCCGAGCTCGACCGGCACCTTGCGGCCGTTGCGCGCACCGTTGATGTATTGCAGGTAGGTCTGCTCGTCCGCGTCGAACGATGCGTAGATCGGCGACACCGACACCAGCGTCGTCAGCGGCGCGGCCGCTGCGCCGGCCGACACGACGTTGCCGAGCGTGATTTCCGCACGCGACACGCGGCCCGAAACGGGTGCGGTGATCCGCGTATAGCCGAGGTTGATGCGCGCCGTTTCCAGCGCGGCTTCGGCGGCCTTCAGGTTCGCCGTCGCCTCGCGGGCCGCATTCTGCTTCTCGTCGTAGTCGCGCTTCGCGATCGCGTTGTCGCCGATCAGCCGCTGCGCGCGCTGCCAGTCGGTCTGCGCGTAGCCGTTGCGCGCCTGCGCGGCCGCGAGCTGCGCGGCCGCGCGATCGGTTTCGGCCTGGTAGGGGCGCGGATCGATCACGAACAGCACGTCGCCTTTCTTGACGAGCGCGCCGTCCTTGAAGTTCACCGCGACGATCGTGCCCGACACCTGCGGGCGCACGTCGACTTTCTCGACCGCTTCGAGGCGGCCCGAATAACTCTGCCAGTCGGTCACGGTCTGCGGCACGACGGTCGCGACGTCGACTTCGGGCAGCGGCGCGGCCGCTTTCTCGGGTGCGTTCGCGTTCACGCGCATCGCGCCGAACGTTCCGAGGCCGACGACGGCGAGCGTCACGATCGCCGCTGTCGCGATTCGGGAACGGGAGGTGCGTAGGATGGCCATGTGGATCTCCAGTAAACGTGGATTGGTTTGGTTATTCGGAACGGTTCGGCTGGCGCGCCTGGAAGCGGCACTGGAAGAAGCGCACGGCTTCCTCGAAGGCGGCTTCGTGCGTCGCGAGCGCGGCGTGCGTGATGTCCGGGTAGCGGATCACCTGCGTGAGCACGCCCGACGAGATCAGGCAGCCCGCATATTTCTCCGCCTCGACGTGCAGCACGTCGTTCTGCGCGGTCACGACGAGCGTCGGCGGCAGCCCCGCGAGGCGCACCGATTCGAGCGGCGCCGCGTACGGGTGCATGCGCTGCGCGGCCTGCGGCAGATACGCGCGATAACAGGCCGCGCATTCGCGCGCGGTGATGTCGGATGCGAGGCGCTCGGCGTCGCCGATGCGCGTCATGCTCGGGTCGAGCATCGGCCCGAACAGCGCCTGCGCGACGATCGACACTTCGCCGCGATCGCGCGCGATGAACGCGAGGCAGTTCGCGAGCTGGCCGCCCGCGTCATGGCCTGCGACTCCGATCTTCTTCGGGTTGCCGCCGAACGCACGGGCGCGCGTCGCGGCCCATACGGCGGCGCGATACGCGTCCTCCGGCGCGGCCGGAAAGGGAAAGGCCGGCGCGAGCGAATAATCGACCGACACTACGAGCGCTGGTAAGCGTTCTGCTAAAAAACGCGCGGCGAAATCGGCGTCTTCGAGCGAACCGCGGACGAAGCCGCCGCCGTGGAAGTAAAGCACTACTGGCAACCCGGTCTTGTCCGGGCGCCGGTAGAGGCGCAGCACGATGTCCTGCGCGTAGCCGGGAATTTCCACTTCGGCGACCGTCAGCGCCGCGCCCGCCGTGGCTTGCGCGGGCAATGCGGCCTTCAGGAATTTGCTGAATTCAGAAGCGTCCATGACGATGCAGCATCCATTTCGAGATGGAACGAATTCTGGGTCCGGCAGACATTGGGATAAATGCCTATAATCCGGCAACACAATTCAACGCCCCCGAACAATCCGAGGCTGCGTTTACCCACGAGGTAGCGCAGCCTTGTCGTTCCGGAGGCTCATTAGATTGCGGAGGTTGTGATGGACCGGCTTCAGGCCATGCAGGTGTTTACTCGCGTCGTCGATACAAGCAGCTTCACCAAGGCAGCAGAAACGCTCAGCTTGCCGCGGGCGTCCGTCACGACGATCATCCAGAATCTCGAAGCCTTCCTCGGGGTACGGCTGATGCACCGGACCACGCGCCGGCTGTCGCTCACGCCGGACGGCGCCGCGTACTACGAACGATGCGTGCGGATCCTCGCGGACGTCGAGGAAACCGAAGCGAGCTTCCAGGCGAACAACCGGAAGCCGCACGGAAAGTTGCGTATCGACATGCCGGGTTCGATCGGGCGGCTGCTGGTGATTCCGTCGCTGTGCGAATTCCATACGCGCTATCCGGACATCGACCTGCAGCTCGGTTTGTCCGATCGGCCGGTCGATCTGCTGCAGGAAGGCGTCGATTGCGTGATCCGCGTCGGTGCGCTGCAGGATTCGTCGCTCGTTGCGCGCCGGGTCGGCCTGTTCGAATGCGTGACGGTTGCGTCCCCCGACTATCTCGAGCGCCATGGCGAGCCGCAATCGATCGACGACCTGAGCCAGCACAAGGCCGTCAACTACTTCTCGAGCCGCACCGGCCGCACGATCGACTGGACGTTCCTGATCGACGGCAAGGAAGTCGAGATGAAGATGGAGGGCATCGTGTCGGTGAACGACGCAGATGCGTACGTGACCTGCGGGATCGAAGGCTTCGGGCTGATCCAGCCCCCACTCTTCATGGTGCTGCCGCATCTGCGCGAAGGCCGGCTCAAGGAAGTGCTGCCCGGCGTCAAGCCGCTGCCGATGCCGATCTCGGTCGTGTATCCGCACAGCCGCCATCTGTCGCCGAAGGTGCGCGTGTTCGTCGACTGGGTCGCCGAGGTGTTCGACCGCTGCCCGCTGTTGAGCGGCAAGGGCAGCCTCGACGCGACGTGCAGCAAGCGCACGTTCGAGGAAGCCGAACGCGCGCCGGCGCTCGACACGCCGGTCATCAACGAGTGGGTTGCCTGAACGCGGCGCACCGCCGCGTCACTTCGCCCGCCAGTTGCGGATGAACGCGCCCACCTGCACGTGACGCGCGACGCGGCCGGGTCGCACCTCGTGCGCCAGCAACCGCGCGAACGCGTCGCGCTGCGTGTTCACATGCCGCGCGCAATGGCGATCGACCACCGCGATCTGGTGTTTCAGGAACGCGATCGTCTGCACGATGCCGTTGCGCACGCTCCCGTGACACAACGTCAGCAGTTGATATTCCGCGATCTGCATGCGCGCCAGTTGACGTCGGCGCTGAACCAGCGCCTGCACGTGCCCCAGTTGCGGATCCGACAGCGGCTCGACGAGGCGCCCGCCCGACGGATGCCGGTTCAGCGCATCGGCGAGCGCCGCCAGCACGCGTGCCCGCGCCCCTTTTCCGTCGAGCGGTAGCGTCGCCGAATCCGGGAGCCAGTCCCGCGCCTGATGCGGCTTGACGATGGCGAGCGGCAATCGCAGCGCCTGAAGCGCACACGCCACTTCATGCTCGGCCCCGCCGGCCGACTCCAGCACGATGAGCGCCGGCGCCCACGCGACGATCCCATCGGCCAGCGACTCGATGCCGAACGTCTCGTTCCGGTAGCCGAAAATCACGCTCAGCGACGAAATGCACATCTCTAGCGTGTCGTGCGTCACGCCGATACCCACGCAAATGGGTTCGGGCGCCAGCCCCGGTTGATCCCGACCGGCCATTCCGTCGTTCATACGCATTTCCCCTCGCTACGACCGCGTATCCCGCCTCGTTGCCGGCAGGACCTTGGTCAGTTTCACGAAATGTCATAATGAAGATGTAATATGTTTGTATTGGAACCGGTCCCATTTGTGATGACGATCGGGCCCTAACAAGCCAGCCAACCGACCGGCGATCGCGCTGTCGGTGACCGGCCTGCCAGGCGGGAGGAACGCACGGGGAAACATCAGCGTTACCGCACCGCCCGCACCCACATGCCGATTCATCATTCATACAAGATCAGGAGTACTCAGGTTGATTCGAATCGACGGGCGGCGCATCGATCGCGAACCGGCTTCGATCCTGACCGCGTATCCATGCCGGTTCACGGCCGACGCCGGACCACGTCTGTCCGGTCTCCGGATTGAAGTATTTCGCGCGACGCCTTCTTCCGGGTGTACCGCCGTCACCGGAAAAAATCTCGTGCGGTGTGAAACCGAACTCTTCGACGCAACGTCGCACTTCGATCAACACCGTCGCCGCAATGGCAAGACGTTCCCGCTCCAGCTGGGCCTCGAGCAGCGCCTTCTTTTCCACAAACGACTTGTAAATCAACATGCCCGCCCCCTGAATCGCTCGTTCCCGTCGTCGCGCCGACCTGCAGCCGGCACGATCAAGCGTAATCGCGCCGTTCGCGGACATTGACAACCTTTGTCAACAAAGAGACCCAACCTCGTGCCTTCCACACACCCAAAAAAATTATCAATAGCACTAACTTAACGAATTCCACACGTTCAAAATCGTTGACAATTTTTCCGACGCATCGAGACGAATATCGCGGCAAATTACGTGCTGTCGATCGTCGCGTGCGTGAGCCGGATCTCCCTTTCCCGCCAGGACGCTCGATACGGATTGGCCGTTACGATCAATATTGAAGGAGTACGTAACATGAACGTTCTCTATCTCGAGGACGATCCCGCCTATGTCGAGTTGATCACGTCGATACTGGAACCGGCCGGCTATCGCATGCACGTGGTCAGCAACGGAGATCAGGCCATTCGCCATCTGGAGAGTTCGGTGGTCGATCTGCTGATACTCGACTGGAGGGTGCCCGGCATGTCCGGATTCGAAGTGCTCCAATGGACACGCGAACGCATCGGCGGCCATCTGCCGATCCTTTTTCTGACCAACCGGACGCGGGACGACGAGATCTTCTCCGCGATCAACGCAGGCGCGGACGACTACATGTCGAAGCCGATCAATCGGTTCGAACTGCAGGCACGGATCAATGCGCTGCTGAGGCGCGCCTATCACGGCGGCGGCAGCCGGCACGATGCGCTCAATCTCGGCTGCTACCTGATCGACACGAAGACGCGCACCGTGCTGTTGAACGGGGCGCCGGTCAAGCTGACGCCGCGGGAATTCGATCTCGCCGTGCTGCTGTTTCGCAATCCCGGGCGGATCATGCCGCGCGACGCGCTGATTCGCTCGCTCTGGGGGCGCGACATGGCTGGCGTGTCGCGCAGCCTCGACACGCATATCTACCGGCTGCGGATGAAGCTCGCGCTGCAGCCGTCGAACGGCGTGCGCCTCAGCGCGGTCTATACGCTGGGCTACCGGCTCGAAGCGATCTGATTCGCCGTCCCATCATCGCGTACCGCAGCCGGCCGTTCCCGTCGACACGATGCGCGATGAACGGCGCGCGCCGCGGCATCCTGACACCGTACGCAATGGACTGTTGCTGAACACGCGCCGATCGTCGCGGCGCGTTCCGGCGGACCTGCCGTATCTCGCTGTCGGCGCCGCCGGGCAAGGCTGCGCGCATGTCCTCACTGCGTGTGCGGATTCCAATTGTTCCTGTACAGCGACAATTCAATTCGCGTCTGCCGCATTTATCGCGACGGAACAGACACCTAGAGTAAACCCTGTCGCGCACCTCGTTGCGCATCGAACAGATCCCGCCGCGCGGGACCGGAGTCAGCGCTCGGGCGCCAGCTCCGACTTCCAGGAGTCATGCCATGAACCGCCGCCATCTTCTCTCGGCCCTTGCTCTCACACTTGCCGTGTCCGCACCGGCCTTTGCCGACTCGGGCACCCCGCATGCCGGCGACTACGCCAACACGTCGTGGTACTCGCAACACAACGGCCCGCGTACGCGCGCCGAAGTCAGCGCGGAAGTCGAGCAGGCACGCAAGGACGGCACGCTCGCGTACCTGCGCAAGGCGACCTCGTATCCGCAAGGGCTCGAACTCGCCCAAGGCCCGTATCGCCCGATGCCGGAAGGCAACCAGCTCGCCGGCGGGGGCCGGTAAACGCGCGACGCCGCGCAGCGGGTTGCCCCGTGCGCGGCGTCTCGAACAACCTTATCGACGACTTTGCTGAATCAGTTAGTTGCAGGAGCACATGATGAACGATCACCTTCCTTCGCCGCTCGATCACTGGGACGACACCACGCCGGTGTGGACGCCGTTCCGTTCCGGGCCGCAATCGCATTAAGGCTCGCGTCGACGCGTCGCTGATACCGTCCTGCGGCGATCAACGACGCGGCACGCCATCACGCCATTCGCCCCAGTGCGTGGCGATGTCCTGCACCAGCGGATTGCCGGCGCGATACAGGTTTTCGGTCGCCGGGGCGAAGCCGCCCTGGTCCGCATAGTTCAGCAGATTGTCGGCACTCGTCTGCCCTGCATACGGCCGATCGAAATCGGACCCGGTACGCAGCACCGCCACGCGCGACAGGTCGACCCGCTTCACGCTCGCCGCGCGCTTGAGCGCTTCATACGTCGCGTTGTCTTCCTGCGCGGTCATGCAGTACGTGCCCTTGCCGTCGGTCAGGATCTTCGTCCACTGGCGCGCGCGCTCGCCGATCAGCGTGCCCGAGAACCACGTGTTGCCCGATGACGTGTCGCACTGGATCACCGTTGGCGGCCGGTTCGCCGGCGCATACGTGAACTTTGCGCGCGCGGCCTGCGCTTGCGCGCTGTCGGCGAGCACGACGTTGCGCGACAGCGCGACAGCGGCGTCGGTCAGCTGCGGGTTGAGCTGGAACACTTCGGTGCGATAGTCGAGCGGCGGCTTGTCGTTCGGGCTCTTCGTGTTGATGCCGAGAAAGCCGGTATTCCAGCCGGCCGGGATCTCGCGCGCATCGAGCTCCCACTGCAGGCTGAAATCGACGAGGTATTTCGACCACGCAGCCGAACCCACCGTGCCTTGCGCAGGGTCGACGCCCGCAATGCCGGAGATCAGGAAGTACGTGCGGCGCAGATCGAAGCGCTGCGAGAACGTGAGCGCCATGATCGTCGCCGACGCGTTCGCATAGCCCATGCCGGTCGTGACCACGCACACGTCCTGCTTGTTGCAGTGAACGTTCGGGTAGTCGGGCGACAGGCCGGGCACGGCGACGTCGCGCCACGGGCCGAGCCGGTCGAGCCACGCCTGGCCCTCCGGCCCGAACATCGTGATGATCATGACCTTGACCGGGCGGCCCTGTGCACCGGTCTCGGCGAATGCATTGTTGCCCGCGTTGTTGCCCTGGTTGTCCTGCGCGATCGACGGCGCGGTTGCACAGGCTGCGAGCGAGAATGCAGCGGCGGAAAGAATGGAGCGAGTCAGCATCGGCGTTCCTTGTTTCGATGATGTTGGGTGAGAACGACTCTCGTAGACTGCGCGACGGAGTATAGAACGGGCGTGCCCGATGCGGAACCCGACTACGAAACGGCATAGGTATGCCGGTGCGCTGGTGCGGGTGGAGTGCGCGCGTGAATCATGACGAAAAAGGGTTCCACACGTCGACATATCGTCAGGAATACTATCCGGTTGATCGACACCGACACGCCAATCGCACCTGCACGCTCATCATCCGGCAACCCGTTACAGCCGCGCCAGCCCCGCCACTCCGTAACCCAGCACGACAAGCGCCGCAACCACATGGCTCGCCGCAAGCAGCCCCGGCGACTTCACGATCCGGCCGATCACGCTGCCGCCGAATGCGAACACGAGCTGCCCCGCGAGGCTGCCGGCAAACACGCACGCGACTCCGAGCAGCCAGTGCCGATGCGCACCGGCGGCGGCCGTTGCATAGCCGTAGAACAACAGGATCGTCAGCGGGTTCGCCAGCGTGACGAAGAACATCGATGCAAACGGGCGGCTGCCCGGCGGCCGCGCATCGCCGTCGAGCGTGCGACGGCGATCCCGCAGCGCCTGCCACAGCATCCGCGCGCCCATCGCGAGCAGCACGAGCGCGCCGACCAGGCGAAACAGCGACAGATGCGCCGCGAGCGTGCTCGCGAGCATCGCGCCGAGCGTGAACGCGACGACTGCATAGCAGCCGTCGGCCGTCGCGACACCCACCGCCGCGCGCACGCCGCTCGCGGTGCCGGCGCGCATCCCGTAGTTCGCGATCATCAGCGCAACGGGCCCGACCGACAGCGCGATCATCAGCCCGAACAGGAAATCGCTCATCGGTCGTCGAAGCCTTCGATGGACGGCATTAATTCTAGCGACCGCCAAAAAAAAACGGTGTGGTGCTTCAGCGTCACGCGACCTCGACGCGCGCAGGCCCGTCCACCATCTCGCCGATCACGCCCGCGCGGTCGAAGCCATCGGCACGGAAGCATGCGAGCACGTCATCGACGGCCTCGGGCGCGCACGCGACCAGCAGGCCGCCCGACGTCTGTGGATCGGTCAGCAGCGCCTGCGCGACGGGCGGCAGCGTATCGGCCAGCTGCACGTCCGCGCCGTACGCGGCCCAGTTGCGGCCCGACGCGCCGGTGAACACGCCGTCGGCAACGAACGCCTCGACGCCCGCGAGCCACGGCAACGACGCATAGTGCACACGCGCGGTGAGGTGCGCGCCGCGCGCCAGCTCGAGCGTATGGCCGAGCAGCCCGAAGCCCGTGACGTCGGTCAGCGCATGCACGCCCGCCAGCGCGGCGAGCTCGGTGCCCGGCCGGTTCAGCTTGGTGGTCGTCGCGACCATCTGCGCATAACCCGCGGCGTCGAGCTGGTTCTTTTTCAGCGCGGCCGACAGCACACCGACGCCAAGCGGCTTGCCGAGCACGAGCACGTCGCCCGCGCGCGCGGCCGCGTTGCGCTTCACGCGCGACGGATGCACGACGCCGATCGCCGCGAGCCCGTAGATCGGCTCGACCGAATCGATCGAATGGCCGCCGGCGACCGGAATGCCGGCCTCCGCGCACACCGATTCGCCGCCGCGCAGCACGGCCGCGATCGTCTCGTGCGGCAGTACGTTGATCGGCATGCCGACCAGCGCGAGCGCGAGAATTGGCTTGCCGCCCATCGCATAGACGTCGGACAGCGCGTTGGTCGCGGCGATGCGGCCGAAGTCGAACGGATCGTCGACGATCGGCATGAAGAAGTCGGTGGTCGCGACGATCGCCTGCTCGTCGTTGAGGCGGTAGACGGCCGCGTCGTCGGACGTCTCGGTGCCGACCAGCAGATCGGGGAACAACGCGGGCGGCGTCGCGCGCTTCAGCAGCTCGGACAGCACGCCCGGCGCAATCTTGCAGCCGCAGCCGCCGCCGTGCGACAGGCTCGTGAGGCGCGGAATGGCAGGCTGGGCTTGGGTGGCTTCGGTCATCGTCGGCATCCGGTGAATAACAACATTCTATTATCGACAATTCGGCGCGAGCGCGCCTGATACGCACTCCACGTTGCGGAGAGAATCGCGCTTCGAACGGCCTTTGACGGAATCGTAACGCGTCGATATCGCTTGTGCTCACCCGTCAAGCCAGCGCAACGGCCCCGCCGAACGCCCGCTCGTCGATCGCCTCGGCAAGCGTCGCGAACGCGGTCGCGATCTCGTCTTCCGGCACGCACGCATAGCCGAGCAGCAATCCCGATGCAGCGCGCGAGCGATCCGCGTAATACCCGGACAACGGCCGCACGACGATGTTGCGTTCGAGCGCGGCCTGCGCGACCGCACGATCGTCGACGCCCTCCGGCAATTGCGTGACCAGATGCAGCCCCGCATCGCTGCCGAGCGCGTGCAGCGTGTCGCCGTAACGTTGCGCGACCGCGTCGAGCAGCACCTCGCGGCGCTGCCCGTACAGCGTGCGCATCTTGCGGATATGCGACACGAAGTGCCCTTCGGCGATGAATTCGGCCAGCACGGCCTGCTGCAGCAGTTGCCCTTCGCGATACAGCTCCGCGCTCGCGGTCGCGAAACTTTCCGCGAGCGGCTCCGGCGCGACCAGATAGCCGACCCGCAGCCCCGGGAACAGCGTCTTGCCGAAACTGCCGACATAGATCACCTGCCCGGCCGTATCGAGACCCTGCAGCGACGCAAGCGGCCGGCTGCCGTAGCGGAATTCGCTGTCGTAGTCGTCCTCGATGATCCAGCAGCCGTGCTGGCGCGCGTATTCGAGCAGCATCCGCCGCCGCGCAAGGCTCATCACCATGCCGAGCGGATACTGGTGCGACGGCGTGACGAGCATCAGCTTCGGCGGTTCGGCGAGATCGGCGGCGGACGGCGCGATGCCTTCGTCGTCGACCGGAATCGGCCGCGTCGTCAGCCCCGACACGTTCAGCACGCTGCGCACACCCCAGTAGCACGGATCCTCGGTCCAGATCGCGTCGCCCGGATCGGTCAGCAGCCGCACCGCGAGGTCGATCGACTGGTGGATCCCGGTCGTGATCACGATCTGCTCGGGCGTGCAGCGCACCGAGCGCGACGTGCGCAGGTAGTCGGCCAGCGCCTCGCGCAGCAGCGCGAGCCCGCCGCCCGGCGCATAAGTCAGCAGGTCGGGGCGCAGCCGCCGCCAGTACTTGTTGTGCAGCCGCGTCCACACGCGCGCCGGAAATCGCGACACATCGGGCACGCCCGGCATGAACGCGCCGCCCTGCCGTTTCGACACGCCGGCCCCTTCGACGAGCCGCGTGCCGCGCGCGGACAGCCGCCGCGCGGACGGCTGCACGAACGCCGGGTGGGCGGCGGCCGCGTCGGGCGGCGCACCGACGATCTCATCCGGCGCGCTGTCGGCGACGAACGTGCCGCGGCCCGTCGCCGAGTTCACGTAGCCTTCGAGTGCAAGCTGTTCGTAAACCTGCGTGACCGTGTTGCGGGCGATCCCGAGCTCGGCGGCCAGGAGCCGCGACGACGGCACGCGCGTGCCGGCCGGCAGTTCGCGCGACAGGATCGCCTGTTGCAGCAGCCGGTGAAGCTGCCGGTAGATCGGCTGTTCGCCGCCGCGCACGAGGCGCTGCGCCAGCCAGTCCGACAACACGCTCGCGCGCATGATTGGCTCCTGAATATTTATTGAAATGGCTCTGATTGTCAGAGCCAAATGTGATTATAGTCGGCTCCATGGGCTGTCGAAGCGCCCGATTTTCTACCCACCGGAAAGAACATCAAGGAGATGACCGTGAAGAATGCCGACCTGCAGGCCCGCAAGAACGCCGCCACCCCGCGCGGCGTCGGCGTGATGTGCGATTTCTACGCAGCCCGTGCCGAGAACGCGGAACTGTGGGATGTCGAAGGCCGCCGCTTCATCGATTTCGCCGCCGGCATCGCGGTGCTGAACACCGGCCACCGCCACCCGAAGATCGTCAAGGCGATCGCGGATCAACTGAACAACTTCACGCACACCGCTTACCAGATCGTCCCGTACGCGTCGTACGTCGAGCTGGCCGAGAAGATCAACGCACGCGCGCCGGGCGATTTCCCGAAGAAGACCGCATTCTTCACGACCGGCGCCGAAGCCGTCGAGAACGCGATCAAGATCGCACGTGCAGCCACCGGCCGTCCGGGTGTCATCGCGTTCTCGGGCGGCTTCCACGGCCGCACGATGATGGGCATGGCGCTGACCGGCAAGGTCGCCCCGTACAAGCTGAACTTCGGCCCGTTCCCGGGCGACGTGTTCCACGCACCGTACCCGAACGCCGTGCACGGCGTGACGACGGCCGACTCGATCAAGGCGATCGAGATGCTGTTCAAGGCCGACATCGATCCGAAGCGCGTCGCCGCGATCATCTTCGAACCGGTCCAGGGCGAAGGCGGCTTCAACCCGGCGCCGGCCGAGTTCGTGCGCGCACTGCGCAAGATCTGTAACGAGCATGGCATCCTGCTGATCGCCGACGAAGTGCAAACGGGCTTCGCGCGTACCGGCAAGCTGTTCGCGATGCAGCACTACGACGTGCTGGCCGACCTGATCACGATGGCGAAGAGCCTCGCGGGCGGCATGCCGCTGTCGGGCGTCGTCGGCCGTGCGGACGTGATGGACGCGGCAGCGCCCGGCGGCCTCGGCGGCACGTACGCGGGTAACCCGCTGGCCGTCGCATCGGCACACGCGGTGCTCGAGATCATCGACGAAGAGAAGCTGTGCGAGCGCGCGACGCAACTCGGCGACGTGCTGAAGGCGAAGCTGAACGCACTGCAGGCCGACGTGCCGCAGATCGCCGACGTGCGCGGCCCGGGCGCGATGATCGCGGTCGAGTTCCTGAAGCCGGGCTCGGGCGAGCCGGATGCCGACTTCACGAAGCGCGTGCAGGCGCGTGCGCTCGAGCGCGGCCTGCTGCTGCTCGTGTGCGGCGTGTACTCGAACGTCGTGCGCTTCCTGTTCCCGCTGACGATCCCGCAAGCCGTGTTCGACGAAGCACTCGTGATCCTCGAGGAAGTGCTGAAGGAAACGGTCGGCGTGCCGGCCTGAGTTTCCGTCGACTTCATCAACTGATTGCGCCGCCGCCGTCTTCGTGACGGCGGCGGCCGTTTCATCCGTCCCTATCCGTCCTTTTCAAAGCAGGCGATTCATATGAGCACCGTTCAGGAAACCCTGGCACTGAAAGATCCTTCGCTGTTCCGCCAGCAGGCGTACGTCAACGGCGAATGGCAAGGCGCGGCGAACGGCGAGTCGTTCGAAGTCCGCAACCCGGCAACCGGCGGCCTGCTCGGCACCGTGCCGGCGATGGGCACGGCCGAGACGCGTCACGCGATCGAGGCCGCGAACGCCGCATGGCCGGCGTGGCGCAAGAAGACCGCGAAGGAACGCGCGGTGATCCTGCGCAAGTGGCACGACCTGATGATGGAAAACGCCGACGACCTCGCGCTGATCCTGACCACCGAGCAAGGCAAGTCGCTGGCCGAAGCGAAGGGCGAGATCGGCTACGCGGCGTCGTTCCTCGAGTGGTTCGCGGAAGAAGGCAAGCGCGTGTACGGCGACACGATCCCGACGCCGGCGAGCGACAAGCGCATCGTCGTGACGAAGGAAGCGATCGGCGTGTGCGCGGCGATCACGCCGTGGAACTTCCCGGCGGCGATGATCACGCGCAAGGTCGGCCCGGCGCTTGCCGCAGGCTGCCCGATCGTCGTGAAGCCGGCTGAAGCCACGCCGTTCTCGGCACTCGCGATGGCCGTGCTGGCCGAGCGCGCGGGCGTGCCGGCCGGCGTGTTCAGCGTCGTCACGGGCGACCCGAAGGCGATCGGCGGCGAGCTGACGTCGAACCCGATCGTGCGCAAGCTGTCGTTCACCGGCTCGACGCCGGTCGGCCGCCTGCTGATGTCGCAATGCGCGGCGACGGTCAAGAAGGTGTCGCTGGAGCTCGGCGGCAACGCACCGTTCATCGTGTTCGACGACGCCGATCTCGATGCGGCCGTGCAGGGCGCGATCGCGTCGAAGTACCGCAACAGCGGCCAGACGTGCGTGTGTACGAACCGCTTCTACGTGCATGAAGCCGTGTACGACCCGTTCGCGCAGAAGCTCGCGGCAGCCGTCAGCCAGCTGAAGGTGGGCCGCGGCACGGAGCCGGGCGTCACGCAAGGCCCGCTGATCAACGAAGCCGCGGTGCTGAAGGTCGAGGCGCACATCGAGGACGCGCTCGCGAAGGGCGCGACCGTCGTGACGGGCGGCAAGCGCCACGCGCTCGGCCACGGCTTCTTCGAGCCGACCGTGCTGACGGGTGTCACGCCGGCGATGAAGGTCGCGAAGGAAGAGACGTTCGGGCCGCTCGCGCCGCTGTTCAAGTTCGGCAGCGACGATGAAGTGATCCGCCTCGCGAACGACACCGAGTTCGGCCTGGCCGCGTACTTCTACAGCCGCGACATCGGCCGCGTGTGGAAGGTGGCGGAAGCGCTCGAATACGGGATGGTCGGCGTGAACACGGGCCTGATCTCGAACGAAGTCGCGCCGTTCGGTGGCGTGAAGCAGTCGGGCCTCGGCCGCGAAGGCTCGCACTACGGCATCGACGATTACGTCGTGATCAAGTACCTGTGCCTCGCCGTCTGACGGTTCGGGGCCTGCCGCCGCTTCGGTGACAGGCCCTGACCGCCCGGCCGGAACCGGGCGGTCCGACGCGGGCCGGTGGCCCTCTCCGCCGCGCCCGCGTCGCCTCGCCCCCTCCTCACCTCCCCCTTCCCCGTCACCTCACCGCTTTCACCGGACCGCGATCACCGCATCGCCTTTGGTCGAACGGCTGACCGTCGTCCTCAGGCCGCATCAGGCCCACCAAGCCCCTCCTCTCGTACAAAGCCGAAAAGCGAAACCCATCGCGATATCGATACACGCCTGCACCCACCGACCTTTCAAATTTGATACGATTCAATTTCATTTTGAAAGGTTTCAGGATACCGGACCGAGGGTGCCGGCGCCCGGCGCGAACGCGGTTTGACCGACTGCGCACCAGGTGCAGGCGGTCGTCGTGGATCTTCGAGCCACGCTCAACGAGGATGCTGTTCATGGAAAGCCACGTAGGACCAACGTGCCTGCGCGCCCAACTCAAGCGGGGGCTGCTCAAGATCAGAGTCGACGCCGCCGCCCTGCCCCCTGCGAACCTGTTCGGTTTCGCAGAGCGCCAGAATCCCAAGCGAGCATTCCTCTTCGTATCCAAGGTCCTGGGCCGTCACATCCCGGTGCGCCCGTCGATCATGGCGGCCAGCTTCGAGCGCTTGGCGGCCGGAATTCCGGCGGACCTGCCCGGACCGGTACTGGTGATCGGCATGGCCGAAACCGCAGTGGGCCTCGGTGCCGGCGTGCACCGCGCCTATCGTGCGGGCCGCCCTGACAGCGTGTACCTCACCAGTACCCGTCATCCGCTGGGTACCCGCGTCTTTGCTCGATTCGAGGAAGAACACAGCCACGCGAGCGCTCATCTGATCCACTGGCCGGTCGATCCCGAGATTCGTGACCTGATGCTGAAGGCTCGATCGCTGATCCTGGTGGATGACGAAGCCTCCACCGGCAAGACCTTCCTGAACCTGCACCGCGCGCTGGTCGAAGCAGGTCTGAGCAACGTCGAGCGAGTGGTCACCTGCGTCCTGACGGACTGGACTGGCGGTGCCACTCGCCACGCGATCGGGGAACCGGTCACCGCGGTATCGCTGCTGACCGGCTCCTACCAGTTCCACGAAGATCAGTCCGCGCCCCTCCCGGATATGCCGAACGTCGGCGCCGTTTCCATGGGCGAATGGCCTCTCTCGCCCCGCAACGACTGGGGACGTCTGGGCGTTCGGGATGTGGACGACACGCTCGCGCCGGACGTTCAGGTCCAGCCCGGCGAGAAAGTCATTGTCGTCGGTACCGGCGAGTTCGTCTGGCGTCCTTTTCTGCTGGCGGAACGCCTGGAGCGATCTGGCGCGGAGGTCCACTTCAGCTCGACCACGCGGTCCCCCATCGCCCTGGGCCACGCCATCGAGCACGCGCTGTCGTTCCCCGACAACTACGGCCTCTGTATTCCGAACTTCCTCTACAACGTGAAGCCCGGCCAGTTCGACCGGGTTCTGATCTGCACGGAAACCCCTGCCCAGGCACTCCCCGTAGAACTCGTCGACGCACTGAGCGCAGAGGTGATTGTCGATGAGCGGTAACCGCCCCCTGGCATTCGTCGACCTCGACGACACCCTGTTCCAGACCGCTCGCAAGATGGCGGAAGGCGTCCCGCGAACCGCGGCCACGCTGGACGTGCACGGTCAGCCAAACGGCTTCATGGACCCGGTCCAGCACGCGTTCATCACGTGGTTGCTCGCCACCGCCGACGTCGTTCCGGTCACCGCGCGCAGCGTGGAGGCATACGGCCGCGTCATGCTTCCCTTCGCCGAAGGCGCAATCTGCTCGCACGGCGGCGCCATGCTCCGCCCCGACGGATTACTCGATCGAAGCTGGCACGAGCGAATGATCGAAGTCCTCCAGAACGTTCAGGAGCGACTGCCGGCACTGTGCGAGGCCACGCTGGCGATCGGCAGGGACCTCGGCTACTCGCTCCGCGGCTGGGTGGTGGAAGAAGAAGGCTTGCGCCACTACGTGGTGGTCAAGCACAACGAGTCCGACGACGCGGTGCTCGCCGAAGTGCTGGCCGGCGTTCGGTCCCGGCGCATGGTGGACGGCATGCACGTTCACGCCAACGGCAACAACCTCGCCTTCCTGCCCACGGGGCTGGCCAAGCGCGCGGCCGTTCAGGCGTGGCTGCGCCGCGACCGTGAGATCCACGGCGAGCGACCGGTCCTGGGCTTCGGCGACAGCATCACCGATCTGGGGTACATGGACCTCTGCCACATGTGGGGGACACCGGCGCGCAGCCAGCTTGCGAATTGGGTGACGGGGACGATCCATGGGTAATCGCCTCGCGAGCCTGAACAACGTCGGCAGCGGCAGCTATGCCCCCGAAGACGTGCACTTCCTGCTGCGACACGTGCGGATGAGCGTCACCGACGTCGAGGAGAAGGAGCATCTGATTCAGACGAATCAAAAGCACTACTCGGAAATGATCGGCCTCGAGCAGGCGCCCAGCGACGTGCACAAGCGCCTTTACGCCCGCGCGCTGGTGCAGAACGGCGCCCGCATGGCTTCGGATGTGCAGTCCCTGGCGATGGCGCTGAGTGCCGCTTACACCGGGCCGGGCATCGCTCTGGTCTCATTTGTTCGCGCTGGCCTGCCGCTTGGCGTGCTGCTGCGCCGGGCACTCGTGGAGATGGGGCGCGACGCCCGCCACTACGGGATCAGCATCATTCGCGATCGCGGGATCGACACGGTTGCGCTGGAAGCCATCGTCCGGCTGCATGGCGCCGAAAACATCGTCTTCGTCGATGGCTGGACCGGCAAAGGTGCCATTTCAGGCGAGCTCGCGCGGACCCTGGCGAACGACACGCGCTTCCCTGAAGGTCCGCGCCTCGTGGTTCTGGCAGATCCTTGCGGCCGCGCGTGGCTGGCTGCCTCCGCGCAAGACTGGACAATTCCGTCCGGCATTCTAGGTGCAACCGTTTCCGGGCTGGTGTCCCGCACCATCTGGCCGGCTCAAGGCGGCCTGCACGGCTGCGTGGTCTACGAACACCTGCGCGAACACGATGTAACGCGCGAGTTCATCGACAGGATCGACGCCGAACGTCGGGCGCTGGCAGACGCTCGTCCCGCCGTTCCATGGACCGACGATCAGCGACTGACGCTCCAGGCGTCGGCGGACGACGTGGTATCCGCGTTGGCAACCCGCTTCGACATCGGCAACCTGAACCGCGTGAAACCGGGTATCGCCGAGGCAACCCGAGCGGTCCTGCGCCGTGTGCCGGATCGCGTACTGGTACGTGACCGCAATGACAGCGACGTTCAGTTGCTGCTGCACCTCACCGAACGCGCGGGCGTGACCGTAGAGGAAGCTGGCGCCGATCTGGGTCCGTACTGCGCGGTCACAATCATTCGGAACGCGAATTGATTAAAACCATCTCTCCGTTCGCCCTCGGCGCGACGCTGTACATGCCGGCCACCCGCAGCGACATTCTGGATGTGGTTTCCGGCACCAGGCTCCCGGAGCTGCGCTCGCTGGTGGTCTGTCTGGAAGACGCGGTGGCGGCAATCGACGTCGAAAGCGCGCTGGTGAACCTGCGGGCGCTCCTCATGAATATCGATGCCCGGGGAGGGCGCGCGGATTCCGGTCCCTTGTTGTTCGTTCGGCCACGTGATGCCGCGATGG
The DNA here is from genome assembly GCF_017104975.1 of Burkholderia sp. Ac-20344. Taxonomy (NCBI): domain Bacteria; kingdom Pseudomonadati; phylum Pseudomonadota; class Betaproteobacteria; order Burkholderiales; family Burkholderiaceae; genus Burkholderia; species Burkholderia sp. Ac-20344. The sequence goes on along the minus strand of NZ_JAAGPP010000077.1, from coordinate 6,609 downwards.
CGGCGGTACTGAACGACTGGCCGCTGATGAAGCATGTCGATGGGTTCGTCGTACCCAAGTTGACCCTGCAATCCCTTTCGTCGTGGGAGAACGCGGTCAGTCATCCTGACCTGTACCTCATGCCGACACTGGAGACGGCCGACGTCTATGACCCGGGCGCAATGGTAGAGCTTGGCTGGGCCCTGAAGGCCAACCTGAACCGACGCATCATCGCGCTGCGAATCGGCGGCAACGACCTGATGGGATGTCTTGGTCTGCGGCGCAATCCGGCCACCACGCTCTACTGCACGCCCCTCAGCTACGTGATTCCCATGCTTGCCGGAATCATGGGGGCCCAGGGATTTTCCCTGACCGCGCCCGTCTTCGAGCAACTCGCCACGCCCCATCTCCTGAACGAGGAACTGGCACTGGACATCGCTCATGGCCTCGTAGGGAAGACGGCCATTCACCCGAGCCAGATTCGCATCATTCAGGAGGCGCTGCGCGTGAGCCTCGAGGACTTCAACTGCGCCACGCTGATCGTCAACGATGCGGCCCCTGCCGTTTTCAAGCACAACGACGCGATGTGCGAGCCGGCAACCCACTACAAGTGGGCGGTCAACATCCTCGAACGCGCCAAGTGGCATGGGGTGAAGCCCACCGCCCCGAGTAGTAGCGAGCACGGCGTCCGACTGGCGGAGGCCGGCTGATGAGCGTGGCAATGCGTGAGGCTGCCCCCAAAGGCGCACGTTCTACTGTCCGCCGACTCGTTGTCGGCCGAGCAGCAGCGGCGACTCGCGTCCGAACGGTGAGTGAGCAGTTGCCGCGCACCTCAGGTCATCGCGACGCGTTCCCCGTGTGGCGGCAATCCCGCTCGCGGTTTAGCAAAGCCGGGAGCTCGCGAATGTGACTCCGTCCGATCCCTCGCACGAACCCTGAACATTGAAAATCAACAAGGAGCGTAAAGATGGCACTCACCCTGAGCAAGAATCAGAGCATCTCGCTGGAAAAAACCGCGGGCCGTGGCTTGACCTCGATTAGTCTGGGCCTGGGTTGGGACCCGGTAAAGTCCGGCGGCTTCTTCTCCAAGATGCTGGGCGGCGGCGGCAACGACATCGACCTCGATGCTTCCTGCATCCTGCTGGACGGCGACATGAAATCCGTCGACCTGGTCTGGTTCCGACAACTGGAATCCAGGGACGGCGCCATCGAGCACTCCGGCGACAACCTGACGGGTGAAGGTGACGGCGACGATGAAACCATCCACGTCGACCTGCAGCGCCTGCCGGGCACCGTCCAGCACCTGGTGTTCACCGTGAACAGCTTCCGCGGTCAGACGTTCGACCAGGTCGAAAACGCCTACTGCCGCATCGTCGACGCCTCGAAGAACCAGGAGCTGGCACGCTTCAACCTGGCGGAGAAAGGTCGCCACACCGGTGTTGTCATGGCCAGCCTCAGCCGTGGCGCCGGCGGCTGGGAATTCAAGGCGATCGGCCAGTCCACCCACGGCCGCACCGCGGACGATCTCGTCAATCTGGCGATTCAGGCGGTGCGAGCATGACGACACTGGTACCTGGCGGCAATGCGCCGGTGGCCACCGGTCAATTGCGCGTGGACATCAACTACGCGCCGATTCCAGGCGCGGAGATCGATATCTCTGCATTCGCACTCACCGCTGCCGCGAAAGTCCGAGGCGATGGCGACATGTGCTTCTACGGCCAAACCAGTGTCCTGGGTGGCGCGCTTCAGTTGACCACCACGACGGCCGGCCGGGCAACGTTCACCGTGGATCTCGCCCGGATCGACCCTGCCGTCGAGAAAGTCGCGCTCACCGCGACCATCCATGAGAACAAGGCGACCTTCGATCGCGTTTCGATGCTGGCACTCGCCGTGACGGGAGGGATCGAGGCGCAGATCCCGACTGCCGGGATGAACGAGACTGCGCTGATCCTCGGTGAGTTTTACCGCCGTCAGGACGCATGGAAGTTCCGCTGTGTCGCACAAGGCTTCGCGGGCGGCCTGGAGCCGCTGGCCAAGCACTTCGGCGTCGACGTTGCCGCGCCTTCCGGCAGCCCGACGCAAAGCCCTCCCGCGCCGCCCCCGGGGCCCGTACCGGCGCCGGCGCTCGCACCGGTACCGGCTGGCGCGCCGACGTCCACGATCCGACTCAGCAAAATCACGCTCGACAAATCACGGCCCAGCATCAGTCTCGAGAAGACCGCTGCCGGCTTCGGTGAAATCAAGGTGAACCTGAACTGGAACCAGGGTACGAGTGGCCTGCTCGGCGGCTTCCTCGGAAAACGCGGTGCCATCGACCTGGACCTGGGTTGCCTGTTTGAAATGCAGGATGGACTCAAAGGGGCCGTGCAGGCGCTCGGCAAGCGCTTCGGCAATCTGCGGGAGGAACCCTACATCCAGCTGATGGGCGATGACCGTACCGGCTCGGTTGCCGATGGCGAGTGGCTTCGCATCAATGGGCAACAGTGGAACAAGATCGAACGCATCCTGATTTTCGCGTTCATCTACGACGGCGCGCCGAACTGGAAGGCCACCGACGGCGTTGTAACCATTTTCGTGCCCGGCCAATCCGAAATCGAAGTTCGCATGAACGAGGAGGGAGGCCGTCACGGCATGTGCGCGATTGCCCTGCTTGAAAACGTGAACGGGGCCGTCAAGGTCTCTCGTCGAGTCGACTTCCACCCCGGACACGAGGAAATGGATCGTGCCTACGGCTGGGGTATGCGCTGGAAAGCAGGCTCCAAGTAACCATTGACCCGGCGGGGCCGCCCGGCCCCGCGCACTGAGAGGAAACACATGCTCGACTGGCTGAAAACCAACGCGGCCAAAGCCCGCGAAACCTTGACCATCGAAGTCGCCAAATTCAAGAACCGGACGTTCATGGAGGCAACCGCCAATGCTTGCGCGCTGATCTCCGCCGCGGATGGCGAGATCAAATCCGAAGAGAAGCTGAAGATGGTCGGCTTCATCAACAACTCCCCGGAATTGAAGGTCTTCAACCTGAGCGACGTGATCGCGGTGTTCAGCGACGCCTGCGGCAAGTTCGAATTCGATTTCCTGATCGGCCAGGCCGAGGCGCTGAAGGCCATCGGCAAGATCAAGGGCAAGGACGGCGAAGCGCGCTTGCTGGTGCGCGTGGCCTGTGCCATTGGTGCATCCGACGGCCATTTCGACGACAAGGAAAAGGCAGCTTGCCGGTTGATTTGCCTGGAGCTCGGCTTGAACCCGGCTGACTTCGAACTGTAGGAAACCGAAACGTGGAAACGACACACATTGGCTTCCCGCCGTTGACCATGGCGGTATTCGTCGGCCTGGCGCTGGCCGCCCTGCTGCTCGACATGGTTACCCACCGCGACGACAAGCCGATCACTCTCGCCCGGGCGTCCATCTGGTCGGTATTCTGGGTGGCCATCTCCCTTGCATTCGCTGGCTTCCTGTACGTGCGGCATGGCGCGGAAGTGGCCAGCCTGTTCCTTACCGGCTATGCGCTGGAGAAAGTCCTCTCCGTCGACAACCTGTTCGTCTTCATGGCGATCTTCGCCTGGTTCAAGGTCCCGGACGGCTTGCGTCACCGCATCCTGCACTGGGGCATCATCGGGGCCATCGTATTCCGTGGTGTCTTTGTCGTCATCGGTACCGGCCTGCTGGCATTCGGGCCCTGGGTCGAGATCGTCTTCGCGCTGATCGTGGCGTGGACCGCCGTCATGATGCTCAAGGGCGGTGACGACGATGACGAGACGAAGGATTACTCGCAGCATCTTGCTTGCCGCTTCGCGAAAAAGCTCTTCCCCGTATGGCCCAGGCTGCACGGCCACAAATTTTTCGTGAGCCGCAAGCAGCTCGAGGCGGAAGTACGGACGCCCGAGAGGGACATGAGCCTGGCGGCCAAAGGCGGCCTTTTCGCTACGCCGCTGTTCCTCTGCCTGGTCGTGATCGAAGTGTCCGACGTCCTGTTCGCGTTCGACTCGGTCCCGGCGGTCATCGCAGTCAGCCGTGAACCGCTGATCGTCTACTCGGCGATGCTGTTCGCCATTCTTGGCCTTCGCACGCTGTATTTCGTGCTGGAAGCGCTGAAGCGCTACGTGGTGCATCTGGAAAAGGCCGTGGTCGTATTGCTGTTCTTCATCGCGGCGAAGCTGGGCTTGAACGCGACCGACCATCTGTTCCACCACGGTATCAGCATCTCCCCGAACACCAGCCTGCTCATCGTCATGGTGGTCCTGGCAATCGGAATCCTGGCCAGCGTGATCTTCCCGAACAAGGAAGAAGCGCGAGCCGAAAATCAGTAACCCGTCACAACCCAAAGGAGCTGTTTTCATGGCACTGACTCTTCAAAAAGGCGGCAATCTCTCCCTGTCCAAAACCGACCCGAGCCTGACCCGAATCCTGGTTGGCCTGGGCTGGGACCCGCGCGCGACCGATGGTGCCGAGTTCGATCTGGACGCCAGCGCCTTCCTGCTGGGGGCCAACGGCAAAGTCCGCGGTGAAGCCGACTTCATCTTCTACAACCAATTGCGCAGCCAGGACGGCTCTGTCGAGCATACCGGCGACAACCGTACCGGCGCGGGGGACGGCGATGACGAAGTCCTCAAGGTCGACCTGAGCCGCGTTCCGGCCGACATCGACAAGATCGCCTTCACGGTCACCATCCACGACGCGGAAGCGCGCAAACAGAACTTCGGCCAGGTCAGCAATTCGTTCATCCGCGTCGTGAACGAGATGTCCGGCGCCGAGGTGGTCCGCTACGACCTGGCGGAAGACGCCTCCACCGAAACCGCGATGATCTTCGCGGAGTTGTACCGCAGCAACGGCGAGTGGAAATTCCGCGCCGTTGGCCAAGGCTACGCCGGCGGCCTGCGTGCCCTGGCAAACGGCTACGGCATGAACTTCTGAACGGTCTCCTCACCTGAACAAGGAATCACACCATGGCTGTAAGTCTGTCCAAAGGCGGTAACGTCTCCCTGTCGAAAGAGGCCCCGGGCCTGAGCGAAATCGTCGTCGGCCTGGGCTGGGACCCGCGCGTCACCGACGGCACCGAATTCGACCTCGACGCCTCGATCTTCGTCACCGGTGAAAACGGCAAAGTCCTGAACGACGCCAGCTTCATCTTCTACAACAACAAGAAGTCCGCCGACGGTTCCATCGAGCACCTGGGCGACAACCGTTCCGGCCAGGGCGATGGCGACGACGAGCAGGTCAACGTGAAGCTCACGGGTCTGGCGGCCGACGTGAAGAAGCTGGTCTTCGCCGTCACGATTCACGATGCCGAGGCTCGCAAGCAGTCATTCGGCCAAGTGAGCAACGCCTATATCCGCGTCCTGAACAAGGCCGACAGCAAGGAAATCGCCCGCTACGACCTGTCCGAAGACGCTTCCACCGAAACCGCCATGATCTTCGGCGAGCTGTATCGCCACAACGACGAATTCAAGTTCAAGGCGATCGGACAAGGTTTCACGGGTGGCCTGAAGCCTCTGGCAGAAGCCCACGGGGTGAGCATCGGGTAATCCGAAACGCAGGAAAATCCGTGGCTTGGCCAATCACGCCGTTCAGTTCACAACTGAACGGCGTACTCCACGCATGAGGTCGGTCGGGATGCGTGAAGACCAACGGTTCAAGCCACGATCACCGAAACACGTTCACCGCCTCCACCAGCCGCGTCGCCTGCTGCTTCAGGCTTTCCGACGCCGCCGTGCTCTGCTCGACGAGCGCCGCGTTCTGCTGCGTGATGTTGTCGAGATGCACCACCGCTTGATCGACCTGCGCGACCCCCGTGCTCTGCTCGGCCGTCGACGAGCTGATCTCCGCGATCAGGTCCGACACGCGCTTCACCTGCGTGACGATGTCCTCCATCGTCTTGCCTGCGCCGTCGACGATCCGCGCGCCCGATTCGACCCGATCGACGCTCGCGCCGATCAGCGTCTTGATCTCCTTTGCCGCGTTCGCGCTGCGTTGCGCGAGCGCCCGCACCTCGCCGGCAACCACCGCGAAACCGCGCCCCTGATCGCCGGCCCGCGCCGCCTCCACCGCCGCGTTCAGTGCAAGGATGTTGGTCTGGAACGCGATGCCGTCGATCACGCCGATGATGTCCGAGATCTTGCGCGAGCTGGCGGTGATGTCGTTCATCGTCGTGACGACTTCGCTCACCGCCTGTCCGCCACGCTCGGCCGCCTCGCTCGCCGACACCGACAACTGGTTCGCCTGCAGCGCCGTCTCCGCATTGCTCGACACGGTCGCCGTCATCTCGGCCATCGATGCGGCCGTCTGCTGCACACTCGTCGACGCCTGCTCGGTGCGCGCGCTCAGGTCGTTGTTGCCCTGCGCGATCTCGTTGCTCGCGCGCTGCACGTTGTGCACCTGCTCGCTGACGTCATCGACGAGCCAGCGGAACATCAGCCCGAGCTGGTTGATCGTGCGCAGCGTCATGCCGATCTCGTCGACGCGGTTCATCCGCACGCCGCTGCGGCTCTCGCCGGTCGCGACGCGCAACGCCTCGTCGCGCAACTGCATGAGCGGGCGCGCAATCTGCGCATCGAGCCACAGCCCCGCGGCGGCGGCCGCACCTGCCGTCACCGCCGCGAACGCGGCGAGCCCGCCGCCGGCCAGCCCGCACGC
>NZ_JAAGPP010000076.1:0-42754 GCF_017104975.1 Burkholderia sp. Ac-20344 | reverse complement strand
CGAAACCGGCAGCCCAGCCGGCGGCCGAGAAGCCGGCCGCACCGCGGCCCGCCGCCGTACAGGTGCCGACACCGCGCGCTGCGGCCCGTGCGCCGCAGGCGGCCGATTCGCGCCAGTCGTCGCCGCCGTGGGAGGACATCCCGCCAGACGATTACGTACCCCTCAGCGCTGACGAGATGTTCGGCGGCCCGCCCGACGATGGCTTCGTGCCGGTGTTCGACAGCGGCCCCGACGATGTGCGCGTGACGCCGAGGCCGGCGGAAACCCGTCCGTCCGCACCGGTCGACACGCGCCCGTTGCCGCCCGCGATCGCGCTCGATCCGGTCGGCTTCGACGGCGAATGGCCGGCGCTGGCCGCGCGGCTGCCGCTCAAGGGTGTCGCGTACCAGCTCGCGTTCAACAGCGAACTGACGGCCGTCGATGCGACGACGTTGAAACTTTCCGTGCCGGTGCCGCAATATGCGGACGCCGCGCAGGTGGCGAAGCTGAAGGCCGCGCTGGCCGATGCGCTCGGCAAGCCGGTCGAGGTGGCCGTCGAGGTCGGGCCCGCACGGCGTACGGCGGCGGCGCTCGACGCGGCCGCGCGCGCGGCGCGCCAGCGCGAGGCCGAGCAGGAGATTCACGGCGATCCGTTCGTCCAGCAGCTCGTGCGCGACTTCGATGCGCGCATCGTCGAGGGTTCGGTGCGCCCGCTTGCCGACGCGGCGCCGGACGGCCCGCCGCCGACGCTGCATTGAACTGACCGCCCCGCGACAGGCACAATCACGCCCACACATTGACCGGCACGCGCCGCGTGCCGGTTTTCACACGATCAAGAAGGAGTATTCCCATGTTGAAAGGCAACCTCGCCGGACTGATGAAGCAAGCGCAGCAAATGCAGGAAAACATGAAGAAGATGCAGGAGCAGCTTGCGCTGATCGAAGTCGAAGGGCAGTCGGGCGCCGGCCTCGTCAAGGTGACGATGACGTGCCGCAACGAAGTGCGTCGCGTGTCGATCGACCCGAGCCTGCTCGCGGACGACAAGGACATGCTCGAGGATCTCGTCGCGGCTGCGTTCAACGACGCCGTGCGCAAGGCGGAGGCGACGTCGCAGGAAAAGATGAGCGGCATGACGTCGGGCCTGCCGCTGCCCCCGGGCTTCAAGCTGCCGTTCTGAGCGCGGTGTCCGTGCCACTTTTTGCCGCCGTATGAAACAGCCGTCCGCCCTGTCCGCTCTCGTCGAAGCGTTGCGCGTGCTGCCCGGCGTCGGGCCGAAATCCGCCCAGCGCATGGCGGTCCACCTGATGCAGCACGATCGGGAGGGCGCGGAGCGGCTCGGCCGGTCGCTGCTGTTTGCGACCGAGCACCTGCAGCACTGCGAGAAGTGCAACACGTTCACCGAAGCGCAGATCTGCGAGGTCTGCAGCGACGAAGAGCGTGATCCGACGCTGCTGTGCGTCGTCGAGACGCCTGCCGACCAGATCATGCTCGAGCAGACGATGACTTACCGCGGGCTGTATTTCGTGCTGATGGGGCGGCTGAGCCCGCTCGACGGGATCGGCCCGAAGGAAATCCATTTCGACCGCCTCGTGCGGCGCGCGTCCGACGGCGTCGTCAAGGAGGTCGTGCTCGCGACCAACTTCACGAACGAGGGCGAAGCCACCGCGCACTACCTCGGCCAGACGCTGAAGGCGCGCGGGCTCGCGGTCACGCGCCTCGCGCGCGGTGTGCCGGTGGGCGGCGAGCTCGAATATGTCGACGCGGGCACCATCGCCCGCGCAATGCTCGACCGCCGCACGATGTAAGCCGGGCGCCGCTGCCAGGCGGCGCCGTTCCTCATGCCAGGGAGACACATGAGCACCAGCCAGGGCCCGCTCGCGGGCGTCAAAGTGCTCGAATTCGGAACGCTGATCGCGGGGCCGTTCGCGTCGCGGCTGTTCGCCGAATTCGGCGCGGAAGTGATCAAGATCGAGGATCCGAACGGCGGCGACCCGCTGCGCAAGTGGCGCAAGCTCCATCCGGAGCAGGGCGGCACGTCGCTGTGGTGGTCCGTCCAGGCGCGCAACAAGAAATCGGTCACGCTCAACCTGAAGGCCGACGCCGGCAAGGCGATCGCGCGGCAGCTCGCGCGCGAGGCTGACATCGTGATCGAAAATTTCCGTCCGGGTTTGCTCGAAAAGCTCGGGCTCGGCTACGACGTGCTGTCGGCCGACAACCCGGGCCTCGTGATGGTGCGCCTGTCCGGCTACGGGCAGACGGGCCCGTATCGCGACCGGCCCGGCTTCGGCGCAATCGCTGAATCGATGGGCGGGCTGCGTCACATCACCGGCTATCCCGATCTGCCGCCGCCGCGCATCGGCATCTCGATCGGTGATTCGATTGCCGCGCTGCACGGCGTGATCGGTGCACTGATGGCACTGCATCATCGCAAGGTCAACGGCGGTGCGGGGCAGGTGGTCGATGTTGCACTGTACGAAGCCGTCTTCAACATGATGGAAAGCGTGGTGCCCGAATACGGCGTGTACGGGATGGTGCGCGAGCGCACCGGCGCGTCGCTGCCGGGCATCGTGCCATCGAATACGTATGCGTGCCGCGACGGCAGCATCGTGATCGGCGGCAACAGCGATCCGATCTTCAAGCGGCTGATGAAGGCGATCGAGCGCGACGACCTAGCCGACGATCCCGCGCTCGCGCAAAACGACGGGCGCGTGCCGCGCACGCAGGAGATCGACGACGCGATTGCCGCATGGCTCGCGCCGCGCACGATCGACGAAGCGCTCGTCGTGCTCAACGCGGCCGACGTGCCGGCCGGGCGCATCTACAGCGCCGCCGACATGTTCACCGATCCGCAGTTCGTCGCGCGGCAGATGATCCAGCGCTTCAAGCTGGCCGACGGCACCGACATCCCGCTGCCGAACATCACGCCGAAGCTGTCGGACACCCCCGGCGAAACGCGCTGGCTCGGGCCTGAACTCGGCGAGCATACGGACGAAGTGCTGTGCGGCCTCGGCTACGACGCGCAGGCGATCGCCGCACTGCGCGACGCGGGCGCGATTTGAGCGTCCTCGAGCCCGTCGCTTCGCGCCAGGCTCTCCGAACGGAGCATTCCCCAAGGCGGCTTCGTTGGCGGGGGAAAACCCGGGGCGGCCCGGCGTTTTCCTGAGCACGCGGAACGCCGCCGCGCGACGCGGCGGCGCAGCATGTGCGGGTGCCCGCAGCCGTCCATCCGCAGTCGCCGGACTGTCGCTCTCGCGCCATCTTTCCTCGGTTACAATCGCCGGATGCGAATCCTACTCAGCAACGACGACGGCTATCTCGCCCCCGGTCTCGCCGCGCTCAGCGACGCGCTGCAGCCGCTGGCCGAACTCACGGTGATCGCGCCCGAGCAGAACTGCAGCGGCGCGTCGAATTCCCTCACGTTGTCGCGGCCGCTGTCGGTGCAGCGCGCGGCGAGTACGGGTTTCTTCTACGTGAACGGTACGCCGACCGATTCGGTGCACGTCGCGTTGACAGGGATGGCCGACGCCAGGCCGGACCTCGTCGTTTCCGGGATCAACAACGGCCAGAACATGGGCGAAGACACGCTCTATTCGGGGACAGTTGCAGCCGCCACCGAAGGCATCATGTTCGGCGTGCCGGCCATCGCCTTCTCACTGGTCGACAAGGGCTGGGCCCATCTCGCGGACGCTGCGCGCGTCGCCGCGGAAATCGTCGAGCACTACCTCGCGCATCCGCTGCCGGGCCAGCCGCTGCTCAACGTCAATATTCCGAACCTGCCGTACGGCGAACTGAAAGGCTGGAAGGTCACGCGCCTCGGCAAGCGTCATCCGTCGCAGCCGGTGATTCGCCAGACCGACCCGCGTGGCGAACCGATCTACTGGATCGGCGCGGCGGGCGAAGCGCTGGACGCGAGCGAGGGCACCGATTTCCACGCGGTGGCAAACGGTTTCGTGTCGATCACGCCGCTGCAGCTGGACCTCACGCATACGCAGATGTTGCCCGCGACGCGCGAATGGGCGCGCGCCGGAGGGCGGGCTTCATGAGCGGCGAGCGCGCGAAGCGGTTCCCGCTCGCGCTCGAAGATCTCAAGCGAGCGCCACGCAAGTCGGAAGGTCGGGCCGGCGAACGCCATGCGGCGGTCGCGGTATCGAAGGCCGCCGACAAGCCCGCAGCCGTGCTGAAACCGGTTGCGGTGAAGCCCGCCGCAGCGCGAACGGTGTTGCCCGGCTCCGCTGCCGCGAAGCCCGCGACCGCACCGAAGCCGACCGCGCTGAAGCCCGCATTGCCGAAGCCGGCTGCGCCGAGCGTCGCGCCGGCCGGCGCGTTTGCGCTCACGTCGGAACGTGTGCGCGAGCGGATGGTCGAACGGCTGCGCGCGAACGGCGTGACCGACGCGCGCGTGCTGGAAGCGATGGCCGCGGTGCCGCGTCACATGTTCGTGGATCCGGGGCTCGCGACGCAGGCCTACGAGGATGCGGCGTTGCCGATCGGCCACCAGCAAACCATTTCAAAGCCGTCGGTCGTCGCGCGCATGATCGAGCTCGCGATGGCCGGCCGCACGCTCGAGCGCGTGCTCGAGATCGGCACGGGCTGCGGCTATCAGGCCGCCGTGCTGAGCCACGTGGCACGCGACGTGTATTCGATTGAACGCATCAAGCCGCTCTACGAGCGCGCGAAGCTGAACCTGCGGCCGCTGCGCGTGCCGAACATCCGTCTGCACTACGGCGACGGGCGTGTCGGCCTGCCGTCCGCGGCCCCGTTTGACGCGATCGTGATCGCGGCGGCGGGGCTCGACGTGCCGCAGGCGCTACTCGAGCAGCTCGCGATCGGCGGGCTGCTCGTCGCGCCGGTCGGCGCGCAGAGCGGGCAGCATCAGGTGCTCACGCTCGTCGAGCGCGTCGCGCACGCGCAATGGCGAGAGTCACGGCTTGATCGCGTTTTCTTTGTCCCTTTAAAATCCGGAGTAATTTGAAACCGATGAGTATGTTGCGCGCGATGCAAAACAACCGTTCCAGGGAACCGCTCACGCTCGCCCAGCGCGCGATCTGCGTAGCTGCGTTCTCCACGCTACTGGCCGCCTGTGCGACGCGGCTCGACAACGCGCCCGTCGTCGATCGCTCCGGTTCGCTCGGCACGACCGGCACCGCGCAGCCTGCGGTGCCGCTCCCTCCGGCGCCGCCGGGTTACTACCGGGTGAAGCCGGGCGACACGCTGTACCGGATCGCACTCGAAAACGGGCAGAACTATCGCGACATCGCCGCGTGGAACAACCTGGCAAACCCGAATCAGATCGAAGTCGACCAGCTGCTGCGCGTGTCGCCGCAGGCCGGCGCCGCCGTTGCGGGCACGCAGGCCGCCGCGCCGATCGCGGGCGCCGCCGTTGCTACCGCGCCGCTCAGCAGCGGCCCGGCCACGCCGGCCGCGGGTACGTCGTCGGTCGCGACGCCGCCTGCCGCGGCAGCCGCATCGAGCGATACGGCAGCCGCGCCGAGCGGCCCTGTGACGTTTGCGTGGCCTGCTCGCGGTCCCGTGCTGAACGGTTTCGACGACGCGAAGAACAAGGGCGTCAATATCGGCGGTACGGCCGGCGAGACCGTGAAGGCGGCCGCCGACGGCCGCGTCGTATATTCCGGCAACGGACTGCGCGGCTACGGCAACCTCATTATCATCAAACACGATGCAACTTACCTCACGGCGTATGCACATAATCGCGCTTTGATGGTAAAAGAGGGGGACGCGGTAACGAAGGGGCAGAAGATCGCCGAGATGGGTAATAGCGACTCCGACCGCGTGATGCTGCATTTCGAGGTTCGCCGGCAGGGTAAACCTGTCGATCCGCTGAAGTATTTGCCGCCTCAATAACCGAGACGACCATGCCGAAATCGAAGCGCCACGAGCCGCAAGCCGAGTCTGAGAAGATCAGTCGCGCCACGCAAGCATCGGTGGGGCGAGCGGGTGCTTCGACGGACGATGAAGACGATGTCGCGGACAACGAGCGTGACCTCGAGGCACGCGACGCCGACGCGGACGGTGGCGACGACGAGCGCGAAGGCCGCGCCGAGGCGGCGCCCGATGTCGACGATTTCCGCACGCTGCTGCAGGCCGAGCTCACGGCCGACACGATCCAGCATTACCTGAACCGCATCAGCGTGAAGCCGCTGCTCACCGTCGAGGAGGAGCAGCGCTACTCGCGTCTGGCCAAGGCCGGCGAATTCGAGGCGCGGCAGGTGATGATCGAGCGCAACCTGCGCCTGGTCGTCAGCATCGCGAAGGGGTATCTGAATCGCGGCGTGCCGCTGCTCGACCTGATCGAGGAAGGCAACCTCGGCCTGATGCACGCGATCGAGAAATTCGACCCGACGCGCGGCTTCCGTTTCTCGACCTATGCGACGTGGTGGATCCGGCAGAGCATCGAGCGGGCGATCATGAACCAGGCCCGCACGGTGCGCCTGCCCGTGCACGTGATCCGCGAACTGAACCAGGTGCTGCGCGCGAAGCGCCACCTCGAAAAGAACTCGATGTCGACGGGCGAAGCGGCCGAGCGCCGCGAAGCCAGCATCGACGACATCGCCTATCTCACCGGCAAGACCGCGGAGGAAGTCACCGACATCCTCGCGCTCAACGAGCACACGGCGTCGCTCGACGCGCCGCTCGACCTCGATCCCGCGAGCAGCCTGCTCGACCTGCTGCCCGACGACCAGAGCCAGTCGCCCGACGCCGAGGTGCAGCACCGCGAACTCGAGACGCTGACGCGCGCGTGGCTGTCGCGGCTGTCCGACAAGCATCGGCACGTGATCGAGCGCCGCTTCGGCCTGAACCACATCGAACCGGCGACGCTCGAGGAGCTGGCCGACGAGATGGGACTCACGCGCGAGCGCGTGCGCCAGATCCAGCAGGAAGCGCTGGTGCGACTCAAGCGGTTTTTCGCCTCCAACGGCGTGCGCAAGGACGCCGTTCTGTAACTGATGACTCCGATTCTTGTTTTTGACATCGAGACGATTCCCGATGTCGACGGCATTCGCCGTCTGGAAGACCTGCCCGCCACGCTTGACGATGCCGCGGTGGCCGAACATGCGTTCGCCGCCCGTCGCGAGAAGACCGGTGGCGATTTCCTGCCGCACCACCTGCAGCGCATCGCAGCGATCTCGTGCGTGTTCCGCGACAGCAACGGTTTTCGCGTGCGCTCGCTCGGCACGCCGCAGGACAACGAAGCGACGCTGATCCAGTCGTTCTACCGCGTGATCGAGAAATACACGCCGCAGCTCGTGTCGTGGAACGGCGGCGGCTTCGATCTGCCGGTGCTCCATTACCGCGCGCTCGTGCACGGCGTCCCCGCGACCCGCTACTGGGATCTCGGCGAGGACGACCGCGAGTTCAAGTGGAACAACTACATCTCGCGCTATCACTCGCGGCATACCGACCTGATGGATGTGCTCGCGATGTATCAGGCGCGCGCGAACGCGCCGCTCGACGCGCTCGCGAAGATGTGCGGCTTTCCGGGCAAGCTCGGGATGGACGGCAGCCAGGTTTGGCCGGCGTACCAGGACGGGCGGATCGAGGAAATCCGCAACTATTGCGAAACCGACGTCGTCAATACCTACCTGCTGTATTGCCGGTTCCAGTTGATGCGCGGCGGCCTGACGCCGAGCGAGTACGCGGACGAGATCCTGCTCGTGAAGAACTCGCTTGCGCAGGAGCCTGCGTCGCACTGGGCCGAATACCTGGCAGGCTTCGACGCGTAGCGCGGGCCGGTCGCGCCGCGGCCGGTGCAATCAGGAGAGTTCGAGCAGCACCGGCTGGTGATCCGACGCGCGCACGTCGCCGTCGATCTCGCAGCGCATGACGCGCGGCAGCAGCGTATCGGTCACGAACACGAAGTCGCACGCGAGCGGCCCGTCCGACCATTGCACCGTATCGTAGACACCCGCTGTCGGCGGTGGTGTGCTGCCGGGGTGCCGAGCGATCCATGCGTCGACGAAGCGCGGCGCGTCAGCGATCGGCGCCAGGAAGCGGCAATAGGCATCGCTGCCGAACGCGCTGTTGAAATCGCCGCAGACGATCGCATCGCACGGCTGGCCGGTCGCGCTGAACGGCCCCTCGGCGGATTCGGCGGGCGCCGGTCGTACCGCGTGCGCGCAGGCCTCGCGGTGCCGGCCGCGCAGTGCGTCGACCTGCGCGAGCCGCTGGCGCGCCGAATAATATTCCAGATGCGTGGTGACCACGCGCAGTGGCCCGAAGGGCGCCTGCAACTCGACGTCGAGCGCGACGCGCGGCATCGACGGCGCGCCGGCGTCGGCCGGCCACGGCAGCAACTGGCGGAGCACGCGCCCGACCGGCAGCCGGGTCGCGATCGCATTGCCGAACTGGCGGCGCGGCGCGCCCGGTTCGATGGCCGGCAGATCGGCGCCGATCGCTTCGACGATCGTATGGCCGGGCAGCAGCGCCGCGAGTTCGGCGAACTGGTCGGCGCCGGGCCGGCCGGGCAGTGTGCCGAAGCCGCGCGTGACCTCCTGCAGGCATAGCACGTCGAAGTCGCCGAGCGCGCGGATCGTCGCAACGGTGCGCGAAAGATCGACGACCCCGTCCGCGTCCCGACCCCATTGGATGTTCCAGTCGATCAGTCGCATGGTCGAACCTCCTGTCGGGCGGATTACGGGCCGATGGCCGCTCCCGATCGCCTCATCGGCCGGCACGGCCTCGGGCGCTCCCGGGCCTCTGCATGGCCGTTCCGGCGCCATGCCGGGCCGTCTATGCTTAAGTATCGACGCTTGCGACATGCAAAGCGGGCGATGCGGGCCTTCGTCGTCTACAATCTCGCCTTCTTCAACGTTTGTCAGGAAAAGCTGGTGTCCGAAGCCGTCCCCACTTCTGCGCGCAAATCAAGAAATGCGCCCGTCGCGCCCGGAATCGCCCCGGTTCTCGAGATCGAATCGCTCGACATGGAAGCGCGCGGTGTCGGCCGCACGATCACCGAGGACGGCGAGCCGGGCAAGGTCATCTTCGTCGAGGGTGCGCTGCCGGGCGAACGCGTGACCTATTCGAGCTTCCGCCGCAAGCCGAGCTACGAGCAGGCGACGGTTGTCGACATTCTGCGCCCGAGCGTAATGCGCACGAAGCCGAAATGCGCGTTCTTCGGCACCTGCGGCGGCTGCTCGATGCAGCATCTGGACATGCGCGCGCAGGTGGCGGTCAAGCAGCGCGTGCTCGAAGACAACCTGTGGCACCTGGCGAAGCTGCGCGCGGAAACGATGTTTGCACCGATCCACGGCCCGTCGTGGGGCTATCGCTACCGTGCACGCCTGACCGTACGCAACGTCGCGAAAAAGGGCGGCGTGCTGGTCGGGTTCCACGAGAAGAAGAGCAGCTACGTCGCCGACATGACGAGCTGCGAAGTGCTGCCGCCGCACGTGTCGGCGATGCTCGTGCCGCTGCGCCGGCTCGTCGAGGGGCTGTCGATCCGCGATCGGATGCCGCAGATCGAGCTCGCGGTCGGCTCGGAAGTCACGGCGCTCGTGCTGCGCGTGCTGGAGCCGATCAACGCGGACGACGAAGCATTGCTGCGCGCGTTCGCGGACGAGCACAAAGTGCAGTTCTGGCTGCAGCCGAAGGGCCCCGATACGGTGACCCCGTTCTATCCGCTCGACGTGTCGCTCGACTACACGCTGCCGGAGTTCGGTATCCGCATGCCGTTCAAGCCGACCGACTTCACGCAGGTCAACCATCAGATCAACCGCGTGCTGGTGGGTCGTGCGCTGCGCCTGCTCGCGCCGTCGCGCGACGACCGCGTGCTCGACCTGTTCTGCGGGATCGGCAACTTCACGCTGCCGCTCGCGCGGCTGTCGCGCGAAGTGATGGGCATCGAGGGCAGCGATACGCTGACGACGCGCGCGCTGGCGAACGCGCGCGAGAACGGTGTCGACGGCCATACGACGTTCGCATGCCGGAACCTGTTCGAAGTGACGGGCGACGACATCCGCGCGCTCGGCGCATTCGACAAGTTCCTGATCGACCCGCCGCGCGAAGGCGCGCTCGCGGTGTCGAAGGCGCTGGCCGAGATCGCGCAGAGCGGTGAAGGCCCGCTGCCGAAGCGCATCGTCTACGTGTCGTGCAACCCGTCGACGCTGGCGCGCGACGCGGGCCTGCTCGTGCACGAGGCCGGCTATCGCCTGAAGGGGGCCGGTGTCGTGAACATGTTCCCGAATACGTCGCACGTCGAATCGATCGCGCTGTTCGAGCGCGACTGAACCCCGGGCGGCGGACAAAAAAAACCGGCCTGCGGGCCGGTTTTTTAATGGTGCGTGGTGAACGTCAGTTGCGGTTGCCGCCGAAGATGCCGAGCAGCGCGAGCAGGTTCGTGAACACGTTGTACAGGTCGAGGTAGATCGCGAGCGTTGCCGAGATGTAGTTCGTCTCGCCGCCATTCACGACGCGCTGGACGTCGAACAGCATGTACGCGGAGAAGATCGCGATTGCGAGTACCGACACGGTGAGCATCAGCGCCGGGAGCTGCAGGAAGATGTTCGCGACGGATGCGAGCAGGATCACGATCACGCCCATGAACAGCCACTTGCCGAGCCCCGAGAAGTCGCGCTTGCTGACGGTGGCGATCGTCGCCATCGCGGCGAAGATGATGCCGGTGCCGCCGAACGCGAGCATGATCAGCGACGGGCCGTTCGAGAAGCCGAGGATGAAGCTCAGCAGCCGCGACAGCATCAGGCCCATGAAGAACGTGAAGCCGAGCAGCACGAACACGCCGGCCGCGCTGTTTTTGGTCCGCTCGATCGCGAACATGAAGCCGAACGCGATCGCGAAGAACGCGAGCAGGCTCATCATCGGGCTCGTGGCCGCGAACAGCGAGAAGCCCGTCGCGACGCCGACCCAGGCGCCCAGTACGGTCGGCACCATCGACAGCGCGAGCAGCCAGTACGTGTTCCGCAGCACGCGGTTGCGAACCTCGGCGGTGCTGACGGAACCGCCGCGGCCGAAATTGTACGGATAGTCGTTCATGGTTTCTCCTAACATGGAACGCATGGGCGTCCGGGGCCGGTTCGGCGCGCGCGGTGTGCGGCGCAGCAAACCGGAGCAGCTATGGCTAAGATACGTTCCGTGCCGGGAGGTTTCAATGGCCGGGCGGCACAAAACATATGGATTCTGAACCTTTCATGCGTGTAAGGGTTCAATCGCAATGATACACGGGTTCGTGCTACAATAGCGGATTCATTTGAACCTGTAACTTCTTAATTTCTTGGAGTTTTTATGGCAATCGAGCGCACCCTGTCGATCATCAAGCCGGATGCGGTGGCAAAGAACGTGATCGGCCAGATCTACAGCCGTTTCGAAGGCGCCGGCCTGAAGATCGTCGCATCGCGCATGGCACACCTGTCGCGTGCTGACGCAGAGAAGTTCTACGCGGTTCACGCAGCCCGTCCGTTCTTCAAGGACCTCGTCGATTTCATGATCTCGGGCCCGGTGATGATCCAGGTTCTGGAAGGTGAAGGCGCGATCCTGAAGAACCGCGACCTGATGGGCGCAACGGATCCGAAGAAGGCGGAAAAGGGCACGATCCGCGCCGACTTCGCCGACAGCATCGACGCGAACGCCGTGCACGGCTCGGACGCTGCAGAAACGGCAGCGGTCGAAGTCGCGTTCTTCTTCCCGGAAATGAACGTTTACTCGCGCTAAGCCCTGGCTGGCAGCAAGTAGGCAGGATTCAGCGCACGCGGCAAGGCAGCACATCATGACGAGCGAAACTTCCGTCAATCTTCTCGACTTCGATGCCGAGGGTCTTGTCGCGTACTGCGGCAGCCTCGGCGAGAAGCCGTTCCGCGCCAAGCAGTTGCAGCGCTGGATCCATCAGTACAACGCTGGCGACTTCGACGGCATGACCGATCTCGCGAAGTCCTTGAGAGAGAAACTCAAGGGCCGCGCGTCGATCGGCATGCCCGAGATCGCCAGCGATCACGTTTCCGCCGACGGCACGCGCAAGTGGCTGATCGACGTCGGAAACGGCAATGCGGTCGAAACCGTGTTCATCCCGGAAGAGACGCGCGGCACGCTGTGCGTGTCGTCGCAGGCCGGGTGTGCGGTCAACTGCCGCTTCTGTTCGACGGGCAAGCAGGGCTTTTCCCGCAACCTGTCGACAGCTGAAATCATCGGCCAGCTGCGGATGGCCGAATTTGCGTTGCGAGCGTCACTGGGCCGTGCGCCCGGCCCGAACGGCAAGGCCGAACGGGTCGTCACCAACGTGGTGATGATGGGCATGGGCGAGCCGCTGCTGAATTACAGCGCGGTCGTGCCGGCGATGCGGCTGATGCTCGACGACAACGCGTACGGCCTGTCGCGCCGCCGCGTCACGCTGTCGACGTCCGGTGTGGTGCCGATGATGGACCGCCTCGGCGCCGAGCTGCCGGTCGCGCTGGCGGTTTCGCTGCACGCGCCGAACGATGCGCTGCGCGACGAGCTGGTGCCGCTCAACAAGAAGTATCCGCTGCGCGAGCTGATGGCGGCTTGCCAGCGTTATCTGAAAGTCGCGCCGCGCGACTTCATCACTTTCGAATACTGCATGCTGGACGGCGTCAACGACACCGAAGCGCATGCACGTGAACTGCTGGCCGTCACGCGCGACGTGCCGTGCAAGTTCAATCTGATCCCGTTCAATCCGTTTCCGGAATCGGGCCTCATCCGCTCGAAGCCGGAGCAGATCAAGCGTTTTGCGCAGGTCCTCATCGACGCGGGTGTCGTCACGACCGTGCGCAAGACGCGCGGTGACGACATCGATGCTGCGTGCGGCCAGCTGGCCGGCGCGGTGAAGGACCGCACGCGTCTCGCGGAGCGAACGGGCACAGCAGGAAAAATCATCGAAGTTCGGGCGATTTGACGGGAACGCCTAGCCGGGGATGCTAGGACCTTTAAGCGGTACAACACGCGAATAGCGATCGGTCGCGGCGCCTCGGCGTCGCGCATGATATGGACAGTTGCGGGTGCCGGCCGGTGGGAACCGGAGGCGGCCGCCAGTGAAGAAGAATCGACGCGAGGACAAGGATGAGTGAGCCGCAGCCGTCTAACGGCGCAGAGACGAATGGCGCGAAGCCGGCACCGGCAGGGTTGGAATCGCTTGCGGCGGTCGGCAGCCGACTGGCGCAGCTTCGGGAGACGAGGGGTTGGACCGTCGACGACGTGTCGGCGCGACTCAAGGTCGCACCGCAGAAGCTCCGGGCGCTCGAGGCCGGTGACATCAGCCATTTGCCCGGCGTGACGTTCGCGCTCGGCGTCGTGCGCAGCTACGCGAAGATGCTCGGCGTCGATCCGGAACCGTTCGCGCAGGCGTTGCGCCGTGAGCGCGGGGTGCCGGAAGTCGATCTGTCGATGCCTGCGTCGTCGGGGACGGATCTGCCGCGCGGCCGCGTGTCGATTCCGCTGGGCGGGTCGTCGCGCCATCACCCATGGCTGTGGGGCACGGGGATCGTCGTCGTCGCGGTGGCTGCAGTACTGATGTGGCACACTGGCGGCGATTCGTCGAGCCTGCTCGCGCGCTTCAAGAGCGGCGATGCGGAGCATGCGTCGGCTGCGAGCGCGCCGGCGGCGGCATCCTCGTCGTCTGTCGAAGAGGCGGCCTCGAGCGGTGCGTCTGCTGTGGTTGCGAATGAAGTTCCGGCCCCGATTGTTGCCTCCGCAGCCCCGGCGCCGGCCGTTGCGTCGGCTGTTCCGGCCCCCGCGCCCGTGGCACCGGTCGTGACGGCGGCTGCATCGCAGCCCGTCGTGGCAACGACGGCGGCAAGCGCCGCGGCACCGGTCCAGCCGGCGAACGTCGCGGTCGCGGCCGGCCAGTCGATGGTGGAACTGAAGGTCAAGCAGGACAGCTGGTTCAGCGTGCGTGACAAGAACGGCAAGGAGCTGTTCTCCGGGCTGGTGCACGGCGGCGAGGCGAAGCAGGTCGCGGGCGACGGCCCGTTCAAGGTCACGATCGGCAACAAGGCAGGCCTCGACGCGGTTGCGTTCGACGGAAAACCTGTCGATCCGGCAAAATATTCGGCAGCGCGGGGTAACGTGGCGCGATTCACGTTGCCCTGACGTCAAGCGCCGTGGCGAAGGCCTGTCGTCGATATCGGCAGGCCGTGAGGGCACGGCGCTTTTTCAATTCATGCGCCGCGTCGCGGCGCATTCCGCGTAAATGGATCTATCGATGCAATCCGAAGCTCAATCCCCACGCAGCAGTCAGATTTGTTCAACCGAGCCGGTGTTCGGCGGGCATCAGCCGCGCCGCGTATCGCATGCGGTGGATGTCCGCTGGGGCGGGCAGCTCGTGACGATCGGCGGCGACGCGCCGGTGCGCGTGCAGTCGATGACGAATACCGACACGGCCGACGCGATCGGCACGGCAATCCAGATCAAGGAACTCGCGAACGCGGGCTCCGAACTGGTGCGCATCACGGTCAACACGCCCGAGGCCGCCGCCGCCGTACCGGCGGTTCGCGAGCAGCTCGACCGCATGGGCGTGACCGTGCCGCTCGTCGGCGATTTCCACTACAACGGCCACCTGCTGTTGCGTGACTACCCGGGCTGCGCCGAGTCGCTGTCGAAGTACCGGATCAACCCGGGCAACGTCGGCCAGGGCGCGAAGCGCGATACGCAGTTCGCGCAGATGATCGAGGCCGCGGCCAAGTACGACAAGCCGGTGCGGATCGGCGTGAACTGGGGCAGTCTCGACCAGGACCTGCTCGCGCGCATGATGGACGAGAACGGTGCGCGCTCGCAGCCGTGGGATGCGCAGAGCGTGATGTACGAGGCGCTGATCCAGTCGGCGATCGGCTCGGCCGAGCGTGCGGTCGAACTGGGCCTCGGCCGCGACCGCATCGTGCTGTCGTGCAAGGTCAGCGGCGTGCAGGACCTGATCGCCGTGTACCGCGAACTCGGCCGCCGCTGCGGCTTCGCGCTGCACCTCGGGCTGACCGAGGCCGGCATGGGATCGAAGGGCATCGTCGCGTCGACGGCTGCGCTCGGCGTGCTGCTGCAGGAAGGGATCGGCGACACGATCCGCATCTCGCTGACGCCGGAACCGGGCGCGTCGCGCACGGGCGAGGTGATCGTCGGCCAGGAAATCCTCCAGACGATGGGCCTGCGCTCGTTCGCGCCGATGGTGATCGCGTGCCCGGGCTGCGGCCGTACGACGAGCACGCTGTTCCAGGAGCTCGCGATGCAGATCCAGACCTACCTGCGCGAACAGATGCCGGCCTGGCGCAAGGAATATCCGGGCGTCGAGAAGATGAACGTCGCGGTGATGGGCTGCATCGTCAACGGCCCGGGCGAATCGAAGCATGCAAACATCGGCATCAGCCTGCCGGGTTCGGGCGAGAACCCGGCAGCGCCCGTCTTCATCGACGGCGAGAAGGTCAAGACGCTGCGCGGCGAGCGGATCGCCGAGGAATTCCAGCAGATCGTCAGCGACTACGTCGCACGCAATTACGGCCGCACCGAGGCCCTGAACTAATTCGTCCACACACACGATGACTGAACAAAAACGCAAGATCGAGAAGCTCGCCGGCGTCAAGGGCATGAACGACATCCTCCCGCAGGATGCCGGCCTCTGGGAGTTCTTCGAAGCTACCGTGAAATCGCTGCTGCGCGCCTACGGCTACCAGAACATCCGTACGCCGATCGTCGAGCACACGCAGCTCTTCACGCGCGGCATCGGTGAGGTCACCGACATCGTCGAAAAAGAGATGTACAGCTTCATCGACGCGCTGAACGGCGAGAACCTGACGATGCGTCCGGAAAACACCGCGGCCGTCGTGCGCGCGTCGATCGAGCACAACATGCTGTACGACGGCCCGAAGCGCCTGTGGTACATCGGCCCGATGTTCCGTCACGAGCGTCCGCAGCGCGGCCGCTACCGCCAGTTCCACCAGGTCGGCGTCGAGGCGCTCGGTTTCGCGGGTCCCGATGCGGATGCCGAGATCATCATGATGTGCCAGCGCCTGTGGGACGACCTCGGCCTGACCGGCATCAAGCTCGAGATCAACTCGCTCGGCCTCGCCGAAGAGCGTGCCGCGCACCGCGTCGAACTGATCAAGTACCTCGAGCAGTTCGCCGACGTGCTCGACGAGGATGCGAAGCGCCGCCTGTATACGAACCCGCTGCGCGTGCTCGACACGAAGAATCCGGCGCTGCAGGAAATCGCACAGAACGCGCCGAAGCTGATCGACTTCCTCGGCGACGAATCCCGTGCGCACTTCGAAGGGCTGCAGCGCCTGCTGCTCGCGAACAACATCCCGTTCAAGATCAACCCGCGTCTCGTGCGTGGCCTGGATTACTACAACCTGACCGTGTTCGAGTGGGTGACCGACAAGCTCGGCGCGCAGGGCACCGTCGCGGCCGGCGGCCGCTACGATCCGCTGATCGAGCAACTCGGCGGCAAGCCGACCGCCGCGTGCGGCTGGGCGATGGGCATCGAGCGGATTCTCGAACTGTTGAAGGAAGAGGATCTCGCGCCCGAGCAGGAAGGCGTCGACGTGTACGTCGTGCACCAGGGCGAGACCGCGCGCGAACAGGCGTTCATCGCGGCCGAGCGCCTGCGCGACACGGGCCTCGACGTGATCTTCCACTGCAGCGCCGACGGCGCGCCCGCGAGCTTCAAGTCGCAAATGAAGCGGGCCGACGCAAGCGGCGCCGCGTTCGCGGTGATCTTCGGCGAAGAAGAGGTTGCGAACGGCACGGTGGGTGTGAAAGCACTGCGCGGTGCGGGCGGAGATGGGGAAAAGAACGTTCAGCAGACCGTACCGGTCGAAGGCTTGACCGAATTCCTAATCAATGCGATGGTTGCATCCGCCGAAGATGGCGACGACTGATCGCGCTGGCATCCGCTCGACAAGAATGGCCTGAACAGGAAGGAATCGCTCGCCGATGAGTTATCACGACGAACAAGAATCGATTGAAAGTGTCAAGGCGTGGTGGGCCCGCTGGGGCAACCTCGCCACGTGGATCGTGCTCGCGGCGCTCGTCGTCGCGGCCGGTTTCAACGGCTGGAACTACTGGCAGCGCCGTCAGGCTGCCGAGGCGTCCGGGCTGTACGAACAGGTCCAGAAGGCCGCCGCCGCGAACGACAAGGCGACGATGGCTCGCGCGGCCGCCGACATGGAAGACAAGTTCGGCAGCACGCCGTATGCACAGATGGCGGCGCTCTCCGCTGCGAAGACGCTGTACGCGGCCGGTGACACGGCAGGTGCGAAGGCGCAACTGCAATGGGCCGCCGATCACGCCAAGGATGATGAGTACAAGCAGATAGCGAAGCTGCGTCTCGCGTCGCTGCTGCTCGACGAGAAGGCGTACGACGCGGGCCTCGCGCTGCTGTCGGGTACGCCGGTCGATGCATTCAAGGGCCTCGTGGCCGATCGCCGCGGCGATCTGCTTGCCGCGCAAGGCAAGACCGACGACGCACGCGCTGCTTACAAGCTCGCGCTCGACGGCCTGTCGAAGGACGACCAGTCTGCGCGCCAGCTCGTGCAGTTCAAGCTGGACGCGCTCGGCGGCTGAACCCCGGTCCCCTCAACCTCTTAACTCTGCTTCGCTAACCGATGAATTTGCTGAAACGTTACGCTGTGCCCGCTGCCTGCGCGGCGGCTGTCCTCGCATTGGCGGCCTGCTCGTCGTCGAAGGATGCGCGCCGCGTGCCGACGCCGCTCACCGAGTTCAAGCCCGTGATGGACGTGCAACAGGTCTGGAAGGCGAGCGTCGGCAAGGGCGGGCGCTACCTGTTCTCGCCGGTGGCCGTGGGCGACGCCGTCTATGCGGCGGGCGAAAACGGTTCGGTCGAGAAGATCGACGCGAAGACGGGCCAGACGATCTGGCGCGCGAAGGTCGGCTCCGACCTGTCGGCCGGTGTCGGCAGCGACGGCAATCTGACCGCGGTCGGCGCGCTGAAGGGCGGCGTGTTCGTGCTGGGCCCGGATGGCAAGCAACTGTGGAAGACCAGCGTGCAGGGCGAGATCTTCTCGCCGCCGCTCGTCGGCAACGGCCTCGTGGTCGTCCGCACGATCGACGGCCAGGTGATTGCGTTCAACGCGCAGACGGGCGAGCAGAAGTGGAACTACCGCAACCGTGCGGTGCCGCTGAACCTGCGCGTGTCGGCCGGCATGACGTTCGCGGGTGACGCGGCGGTGCTGGCGGGCTTCCCCGGCGGCGGCCTGGTCGCGATCAACCTGCAGACGGGCGAGCCGTTCTGGCAGACGCCGGTGTCGTTCCCGAAGGGCGTGACCGAGGTCGAACGCATCAACGACGTCAGCGGCCCGCCGACGCTCGTGGGCGCGGAAGCCTGCGCGGTGACGTTCCAGGGTCAGCTCGGCTGCTTCGATGCGAACTCGGGCCGCCCGCTGTGGGAAAAAGCGTTCTCGAGCCGCAGCGGCCTCGCGCAGGACGATTCGGTGGTCGCCGGCGGCGACGACTGGTCGGTCGTGACCGCGTACGATGCGGCGTCGGGCAACCAGCTCTGGCGCAACGACAAGCTGAAGAGCCGTGACGTCGGCGTGCCGTACCTGCTCGGGCACGCGGTCGTGATGGGCGATTACAAGGGCTTCGTGCACTTCCTGTCGCGCGAAGACGGCAGCTTCATCGCCCGGATGAAGACCGACGGCAGCGCGATCACGGCGGCGCCGGTCCTCGCGGGCAATACGCTCGTCGTGCAGACGAAGGACGGCGGCCTGTACGGGTTCCGTCCGCGCTGACGCTCGGCAAACATGCGCGGCCGCGGCGCGGCGGGCTTGTCCCGCGCGCCGTGGCCGCGCAACTTGAAGGCGGCCGGTGCTCCCGGCCGCTCGGTATTTGAAAGGCAGTTCGAGACGAAAGACGACGGCGCGCAACGCGCGCCCGGCGCGCGCATCCGGCGCTGCGCGAATTCGTGATATTTTCATTCAGCGCAGCCGCCCGCAGCAGCGGGCCTCCCGCTGCTGCGCTTCACCGTAGAAAACACAGATGAAACCGGTCATTGCCCTCGTTGGGCGCCCCAATGTGGGGAAATCCACGCTGTTCAACCGGCTCACGCGCTCGCGCGATGCGCTGGTCGCCGACTTGCCGGGCCTGACGCGCGATCGCCATTACGGCGAAGGGCGGGTCGGCGAGCGGCCGTACCTAGTCGTCGATACGGGTGGCTTCGAGCCCGTCGCGAAGGACGGCATCCTGCACGAGATGGCGCGCCAGACGCGCCAGGCCGTCGAGGAAGCCGATGTCGTCGTGTTCATCGTCGACGGCCGCAACGGGCTCGCGCCGCAGGACAAGTCGATTGCCGACTACCTGCGCAAGACCGGCCGGCCGATCTTCCTCGTCGTCAACAAGGCCGAGGGGATGAAGTACACGGCGGTCGCGACGGACTTCTACGAGCTCGGGCTCGGCGATCCGCGCGCGATCTCGGCCGCGCACGGCGACGGCGTCACCGACATGATCAACGAGGCGCTCGATGTCGCGTATGCGGACCGTCCGGAAGAAGAGGACGAGAACGACCCGTCGCGCGGCATCAAGATTGCGATCGTCGGCCGCCCGAACGTCGGCAAGTCGACGCTCGTGAACGCGCTGATCGGCGAGGATCGCGTGATCGCGTTCGACATGCCGGGTACGACGCGCGATTCGATCTACGTCGACTTCGAGCGTAACGGCAAGAAATACACGCTGATCGATACGGCCGGCCTGCGTCGCCGCGGCAAGGTGTTCGAGGCGATCGAGAAGTTCTCGGTCGTGAAGACGCTGCAGTCGATTTCCGATGCGAACGTCGTCATTCTTCTGCTGGATGCGCAGCAGGACATTTCCGACCAGGACGCGCACATCGCCGGCTTCGTCGTCGAGCAGGGCCGCGCGCTCGTGATCGGCGTCAACAAGTGGGACGGGCTCGACGAGCATGCGCGCGATCGGGCGAAAGCGGATTTGACCCGCAAGCTGAAATTCCTCGATTTCGCGAAATCGCACTTCATTTCGGCCACGAAGAAGACGGGCATCGGCACGCTGATGCGCTCGGTCGACGACGCGTATGCGGCGGCGATGGCGAAGCTGCCGACGCCGAAGCTCACGCGCGCGCTGATCGAGGCTGTCGAGTTCCAGCAGCCGCGCCGTCGCGGCCCGGTGCGTCCGAAGCTGCGCTACGCGCACCAGGGCGGCCAGAATCCGCCGATCATCGTTATCCACGGTAACGCGCTCGACGCCGTGACGGAAACGTACAAGCGTTACCTGGAAAACCGGTTCCGCGAAACTTTCTCACTGACAGGGACTCCATTGCGCATAGAGTTCCGTTCGTCGAACAATCCGTACGCGGACAAGAGCTGAAGACGCCTGTTACACGTGTCGCGCAAGGGGTTGGCCGCAAGGCCTATGCCCCGGGCGGGCCAGGCAAAATCGGCTATAGTGTAGCGATTGGCGCCGGATCTCTTTTTCTTCGCCGCCAATCCAGATCAACCTGCAAAAAAAGATGGAGTACGCCATGAGCAACAAAGGGCAATTGTTACAAGACCCGTTTTTGAACGCACTGCGCAAAGAGCACGTTCCCGTTTCGATTTACCTCGTCAACGGCATCAAGCTTCAAGGGAACATTGAATCGTTCGACCAGTACGTCGTGTTGCTCCGTAATACGGTGACCCAGATGGTGTACAAGCATGCCATCTCGACGGTCGTGCCGGCGCGCCCGGTGAATTTCCACCCGGACGCGGAAGCCTCGTCCTAACCTATCGCAGCGGCCGGCATCCGGTCGCCGCGAGCGACCGATGCCAGCCGCCTTATCTTGACACCCGATAATTTGATCAACGCAGCGCTCGTCGGCATCGATTTCGGCAAGACCGATTTCGAAGCCAGTCTCGAAGAACTCAGTCTTCTCGCCTCCAGTGCGGGGGCCCGTCCCGCCGTCACCCTCACCGGACGTCGCGCCAGTCCCGATGCCAAGATGTTCATCGGCAGCGGCAAAGCCGAAGAACTTCGGCTCGCCTGCGACGCGCACAACGTCGAAATCGTCATCTTCAACCACGCACTGGCGCCAGCCCAGCAACGTAATCTGGAGCAGGCACTTAACAGGCGCGTGGTCGATCGCACCAGCCTCATCCTCGACATCTTTGCGCAGCGCGCCCGCAGCCACGAAGGCAAGCTGCAGGTCGAACTCGCGCAGCTTCAGTACCTGTCGACGCGGCTCATTCGTGCGTGGACCCACCTTGAGCGGCAGAAGGGCGGTATCGGCCTGCGCGGCCCAGGTGAAACGCAGCTCGAAACCGACCGCCGGCTGATCGGCGAGCGCATCAAGATGCTGAAGTCGCGGCTCGACCGGCTGCGCCGGCAACACAGCACGCAACGCCGGCAGCGCGCGCGCAGCGGCACGATGTCGGTGTCGCTCGTCGGCTATACGAACGCGGGCAAGTCGACGCTGTTCAATGCGCTGACGAAAGCACAGGCCTACGCGGCCGACCAGCTGTTCGCCACGCTCGATACGACGTCGCGGCGCGTGTACCTCGGCGACGAGGTCGGTCAGATCGTCGTGTCGGATACGGTCGGGTTCATCCGCGAGTTGCCTCACCAGCTGGTTGCTGCATTCCGCGCGACCCTCGAGGAAACGATCCACGCGGATCTGCTGCTGCACGTGGTCGATGCGTCGAGCGCGGTCAGGCTCGAACAGATCGAGCAGGTCAACGGCGTGCTGCACGAGATCGGCGCGGACACGATCCGGCAGGTGCTGGTGTTCAACAAGATCGACGCGGTGCCCGAGCTGGCGGCCCGCGGCGACGCGGTCGAGCGGGACGAGTATGGTAATATTTCGCGCGTCTTTTTGAGCGCACGCACCGGTCAGGGTCTTGACGCGTTGCGTGCCGCCATCGCCGAGATCGCCTCCGCGGAACAACTTTCCGGCGCGACGTTACCCAACGGCGCGCTCGACGGCGTCCCCGCTGAACCACACGAAGACCACACGATTTCCGAACACGGGCGCTAACCGGTCCCGGCCGGTTCGCCGGCGTCTAATCTGGTGAACAAACTCTGGTGAACGAATACAACGAGCGGAGTACCTGGCGGCGGATGCGCGCCTTGCTGTCGATCAACGATCCCCGCTGGGGACGCGGCGAAGGCAATGGCAAAGACGGATCCCGTCCCCGTGCGAACGAATCGAAGCGTCCGCAAGGCGGCGACGGCGATGGTCCGCCCGATCTCGACGAGATGTGGCGCAACTTCAACCGGCGCCTGAATGGCCTTTTCGGCGGCAAGGGCGGCAACGGTTTCCGTCCTGACAACGGGCGAGCCGCGCGAGTCGGCGTCGGCATCGTGATCGGCGTGCTGGTCGCGGTCTACGCGGGCAGCGGGCTGTTCGTCGTGCAGGAGGGGCAGACGGGTGTCGTGCTGCAACTCGGCAAGCTGTCGGGCACGGTCGGCCAGGGCGTGCACTGGCGCGCGCCGTATCCGTTCGCGTCGCACGAGATCGTCGATACGTCGCAGGTCCGCTCGATCGAGATCGGCCGCAACAACGTCGTGCGTCTCGCGAACGTGAAGGAAGCGGCGATGCTGACGCGCGATGCCGATATCGTCGACGTGCGCTTCATCGTCCAGTACCGGATCCGTTCCGCGACCGACTACCTGTTCCGCAGCGTCGATCCCGAGCGCAGCGTCTCGCAGGCCGCCCAGGCCGCGGTACGTGCGATCGTTGGCACGCGCAGCGCGGCCGACGTGCTGAATCAGGACCGCGACGCGCTGCGCGAGCAACTCTCCACCGCGATCCAGCGTGATCTCGATCGCTACCAGTCGGGGCTCGAGGTGACGGCCGTCACGATGCAGAGCGTTGCGGCGCCCGAGCAGACCCAGGCCGCGTACGGCGAAGTCGCGAAGGCGCGCGACGAGCGCGAGGCTGCGAAGCGCGCCGCGCAGGCGTATGCAAACGACTTGCTGCCGAAGGCGCAGGGCGATGCCGCGAAGCTCGTCGACGAAGCAAAGGCGTATGCCGATCGCGTGGTCACGGAAGCCGAAGGCGATGCCGACCGCTTCAAGCAGGTCTATGCGCAGTACTCGAAGGCACCCGCGGTGATCCGCGAGCGGATGTATCTCGAGACGATGCAGGAAATCTATTCGAACTCGACGAAGGTGTTCGTCGGCAACAAGGGCGGCAACAGCGTCGTGTATCTGCCGCTCGACAAGCTCGTCGAGCAGGGGCGACAAAACGCCGCGGGGTCCACCGGCGCATCCGCGCCTGATGCGACGTCGGCACCGGCGGCCGTCGCGCCGGCTGCAGCGGCACCCGCGAGCGCGGCGTCGGCCGCGGCGGCGTCGGGCAACGACGTGCTGCGATCGCGCGAAGCGTTTCGCAGCCGGTCGCGCGAAGACGATACGAAGTAACGGGGAGCGCAGAACATGAACCGAATCATTGCGCTCGTCGTCGCAATCGTGATCGTTGCCTTCGCGGCATCGTCGACAGTCCTTACCGTCGATCCGCGCCATACGGCCGTGCTGTCGGGGCGCGATGGCGCGCAGCCCGAACTGGCCGGCCCCGGTATCCATTTCAAATTGCCGCCGCCGCTGCAGACGGCCACGCTGATCGACACACGCCTGCAATCGCTCGAGTCGTCGGATCCGCTGCAACTGGCAACGGAAGACAAGCACGACCTGCTCGTCGCCTACGCGGTGAAGTACCGGATCAGCGATCCGATGAAGTATTTCACGACGACGGGTGGCGACCCGGCGGCAGCCGGCGAACGTCTGGCCGGCGTGCTGAAGAGCGCACTCGGTGATGCGTTCGGCAAGCGCGCGCTCGACGACGCGCTCGGCGGCCAGCGTGCGATCGCCGATGCGGCCCGCGACGAAGTGAAGGCAAAGGCGTCCGGTTTCGGCGTCGACGTGGTCGACGTCCAGCTGACGCGCGTCGACTTGCCGGCTGCGCAGACCGACGCCGTCTATCAGCGGATGATCGGCGCGCTGCGCGATCAGGCCGCGCAGGTGCGCGCGCAAGGCGCGGCCGACGTCGAGCAGATCAAGGCCGATGCCGAACGCGAACAGCAGGCGGTGCTCGCGAACGCGTACAAGTCCGCGCAGACGATCAAGGGCGAGGGCGACGCGAAGGCGGCGACGATTGCCGCCGACGCGTTCGGCCGCGATCCGCAGTTCTATCAGTTCTACGCGAGCCTGCAGGCTTACCGGAAAACGTTCAAGCGCAACGACATCATCGTCGTCGATCCCGACAGCGAGTTCTTCCGCTTCATGCGCAGCCCGACGGGCGGTGCCGCACCGGCGGCGCCTGCTCCCCGCAAACACTGACCTTGGGGCGCCGCGTCGAGCGGCGCCGTCGCTCGCATGGACCTGGCTGGCTCGTTGTTGCTCGCAGTAGCGCTGATGCTGATCATCGAGGGGGCGTTCCCCTTCGTGTTTCCCGTCGCCTGGCGCGACACGTTTCGTAGAATAGCTGAGCGGCCGCCGCATCATATCCGGATCGGCGGGCTGATCGTGATGGTGCTCGGGCTCATACTGCTGCTGCTCGCGACTTGATCCGGACGGCGCATCCGCCGTTCGTCCCGCCCGAATTCAGAATTTCCGATTCATATCGCGGCGCGCGTGTCGCGCGCCGTTTCCCGTCGTAGGACCGTACCGATGTCGACCTGGTTACTTCCCGAGAATATCGCCGACGTACTGCCGTCGGAAGCGCGCAAGATCGAGGAGCTGCGCCGCAGGCTGCTCGACCGCTTCCGTTCGTATGGCTACGAAATGGTGATGCCGCCGCTGCTCGAGTATCTCGAGTCGCTGCTGACGAGCGGCGGCGCCGACCTGCGCCTGCGCACCTTCAAGCTGGTCGACCAATTGTCGGGCCGTACGCTCGGCCTGCGCGCGGACATCACGCCGCAGGTCGCGCGGATCGACGCGCACCTGTTGAACCGGCAGGGCGTGACGCGCCTCTGCTATGCGGGCCACGTGATGCATACGCGTCCGCGCGGCCTGCACGCGACGCGCGAGCAGATCCAGATCGGCGCCGAAATCTACGGGCACGCCGGGCTGGAAGCCGACGTCGAGATCCAGCAACTGATGCTCGATGCGCTGCATCTCGCGGGCCTGTCGCGCATCCGTCTCGACCTTGGCCACGCGGGTGTGCTCGCGGCGCTGCTGGCGCGTGACGCGCAGGCTGCCGAGCGCGGCGAGTCGCTGTACGACGCGCTGTCGGGCAAGGACGTGCCGCTGCTGAACGAACTCACCGACGATCTCGGTGCCGATACGCGCGCCGCGCTGCGCGCGCTGCCGCACCTCTACGGCGATGCGAGCGTGCTCGCCGAGGCGCGTGCGCGGTTGCCGGTGCTGCCCGAAATCACGCGGGCGCTCGACGATCTGGCACAGCTCGCGACGCAGGCGAAGGGTGTCGAGGTGGCGATCGATCTCGGCGACCTGCGCGGTTACGCATATCACAGCGGCGCGATGTTCAGCGCCTACATCGACGGCGTGCCGAACGCGATCGCGCGCGGCGGCCGCTACGACCACGTCGGCCAGGCGTATGGCCGTGCCCGTCCGGCCACGGGCTTCTCGCTCGACCTGCGCGAGCTCGCGCGGATTTCGCCGGTCGAGGCGCGCGGCACCGCGATTCTCGCGCCGTGGGCGCAGGACGACGCACTGAGCGCGGCCGTGGCGGCGCTGCGCGATGCGGGCGAGGTCGTGATCCAGGCGCTGCCGGGCCACGATCATGTGCTCGACGAATTCGCCTGCGACCGTTCGCTCGTCGAGCGCAACGGTGCATGGGTGGTCGAACCCCGATAAACAGGCGTTCGCGGGACGTGCTTCGGCGTGCATATCGTTGAAGCGAAACGGAAAAATTCGGAATCGCCCGCGAACATAGGTAGAATACGTTTTTAACCAGCTAACGAATCAACATGTCTGCCAGCGCAGTGAACGTGACTCCCGGGCGCAACGTCGTCGTCGTGGGAACGCAATGGGGTGATGAAGGCAAGGGCAAGATCGTCGACTGGCTGACGGACCACGCTCAGGGCGTCGTGCGTTTCCAGGGCGGTCACAACGCCGGCCACACCCTCATCATCGGCGGCAAGAAAACGATCTTGCGCCTCATTCCGTCGGGCATCATGCGTGAAGGCGTCGCCTGCTACATCGGCAACGGCGTCGTCCTGTCCCCCGAAGCACTGTTCAAGGAAATCGGCGAGCTGGAAGAGGCCGGCGTGAACGTGCGCGACCGCCTGTTCATTTCCGAAGCCACGACGCTGATCCTGCCGTACCACATCGCGATCGACCAGGCGCGCGAAGCGCGCAAGGGCGCGGGCAAGATCGGCACGACGGGCCGCGGCATCGGCCCCGCGTACGAAGACAAGGTCGGCCGCCGCGCGCTGCGCGTGCAGGACCTGTTCGACGCAAAGACCTTCGCCGACCGCCTGCGCGAAAACCTCGATTTCCACAACTTCGTGCTGACCCAGTACCTGGGCGGCGCGGCCGTCGATTTCCAGGCCACGCTCGACACGATGCTCGGTTATGCCGATCGCCTGAAGCCGATGGTGGCCGACGTGTCGCGCCGCCTGTACGACGCGAACAATGCGGGCCAGAACCTGCTGTTCGAGGGCGCGCAAGGCACACTGCTCGACATCGATCACGGCACCTATCCGTTCGTCACGTCGAGCAACTGCGTCGCAGGTGCGGCGTCGGCCGGCGCGGGCGTGGGTCCGCAGAAGCTCAACTACATCCTCGGCATCACGAAGGCATATTGCACGCGCGTCGGCTCGGGCCCGTTCCCGAGCGAACTGTACGATGCGGACAATCCGCAGCGTCAGGACCAGGTCGGCGTCACGCTCGCGAACGTCGGCAAGGAATTCGGTTCGGTCACCGGCCGTCCGCGCCGCACGGGCTGGCTCGACGCAGCTGCGCTGCGCCGCTCGATCCAGATCAACGGCGTGTCGGGCCTGTGCATGACCAAGCTCGACGTGCTCGACGGCCTCGACGAAGTCAAGCTGTGCGTCGGCTACAAGATCGACGGCAAGGATGTGGACATCCTGCCGCGCGGTGCCGCCGATGTGGCCCGTTGCGAGCCCGTATACGAAACGTTTGCCGGCTGGAAGGAAAGCACGGTCGGCATCAAGACGTGGGAAGCCCTGCCGGCGAACGCGCAGGCTTACCTGACCCGCGTCCAGGAAGTAGCTGGCGTACCGGTCGACATGGTGTCGACGGGCCCGGACCGCGACGAAACGATCCTGCTCCGCCATCCGTTCAAGGTGTAATTTCCAGATGACGCAGCAAATCACGATGACGGCGGCAGACTTGATGACCGATCCGCGCAACGACGACAAGAACCTGTGGGTAGGCTGGGACGAGTATCACCGTCTGATCGAGCTGCTCGCGCTTCAGGTGCATGCGTCGGGCTGGAAGTTCGACCAGATCCTGTGCCTCGCGCGCGGCGGCCTGCGCGTCGGCGATCAACTGTCGCGCATCTACGACGTGCCGCTCGCGATCCTCGCGACGAGTTCGTACCGGGAAGCGGCCGGCACGGAGCAGGGCGAGCTCGACATCGCGCAGTACATCACGATGACGCGCGGCAACCTGGAGGGCAACGTGCTGCTGGTCGACGATCTCGTCGATTCGGGCGTCACGCTTGCGCGCGTGCAGGAGCACCTGAAGGAGCGTTATCCGGCCGTGACGGCCGTGCGCTCGGCCGTGCTCTGGTACAAGGGTTGCTCGAAGGTCAAGCCCGACTATCACACGCAGTTCCTGCCGACGAATCCGTGGATTCATCAGCCGTTCGAGGAGTGGGACACGGTTCGCCCGCACAACCTCGAAGCGTGGATCAAGCGCGGTCGCGCACAGCGCGACGGTTCGGGCGCGTAAGCGGCCGGCCGATCGAAGGAAAGCCTTGTACGGCGCCGCTTGCGGCGCCGTTTTTCATTAGGGCGCCATGCGTGCCGGCGCCGCGTACGCCGCGCAGCCGGTAGGCAGACGGCGCTGCCCCGGCTATGATTGGCAGCCCTGCCACAGCTCGCGCCGGATTGCATGCGCGGCGTGGATCACGTGGCTCCATGGCAACAGAGCAGGGCGGCGTTTCAAGGGGGCGCGAGTAGAATAGCGCTCGTTTTGTCCGACCCGGACCCGATTATTACGCTTCATATGAACGACACGATCCACGCGACCGACGCAGCACACGCGCCGCATTCGACGCAACAACACTCGATGCGGGCGCTAGCGATAGCAGCCATCGGCGTCGTGTTCGGCGACATCGGCACCAGCCCGCTGTATTCGCTCAAGGAGGCGTTCAGCCCCGCACACGGCATTCCGCTCACCGAAAGTTCAATTCTCGGCGTGATCTCGCTGCTGTTCTGGGCAATCATCCTGGTGGTCGGCATCAAGTACCTGCTGTTCGTGATGCGGGCGGACAACAACGGTGAGGGCGGCGTGCTCGCGCTGATGGCGCTGTCGTTGCGGCCGCTCGACTCGAAGACCCGCGTCGCGGGCGCGCTGATGGCGCTCGGGATCTTCGGCGCATGCATGTTCTACGGGGACGCGGTGATCACGCCGGCGATCTCGGTGATGTCCGCGGTCGAAGGTCTCGAAATCGCGACGCCGCACCTGTCCCATCTCGTGATGCCGATCACGATCGTGATCCTGATCGCGCTGTTCTGGATCCAGCGTCACGGCACTGCGCTGGTCGGCAAGCTGTTCGGCCCGATCATGGTGCTGTGGTTCGTCGTGATCGCGGCGCTCGGCGTGTACCACATCGTGCGCGTGCCGGGCATCGTCGCGGCCATCAATCCGTATTACGCAGCGTCGTTCATGGCCGATCACCTGCTGCAGGCGTACGTCGTGCTCGGCTCGGTCGTGCTGGTGCTGACCGGCGCGGAAGCGCTCTACGCGGACATGGGCCACTTCGGCGCGAAGCCGATCCGTATCGCCGCCTACGGGCTCGTGATGCCGTCGCTGGTGCTGAACTACTTCGGCCAGGGCGCGCTGCTGATCCAGAACCCGAAGGCGATCGAGAACCCGTTCTTCCTGCTGGCGCCCGAATGGGGGCTGCTGCCGCTCGTCGTGCTGTCGACGGTCGCGACCGTGATCGCGTCGCAGGCGGTGATCTCGGGCGCGTATTCGCTGACGTCGCAGGCCATCCAGCTCGGCTACGTGCCGCGCATGAAGGTGCTGCATACGTCGGAGCTCGCGATCGGCCAGATCTACGTGCCGGTCGTGAACTGGCTGCTGCTGTTCGTGATCCTCTGCATCGTCGTCGGCTTCAAGAGCTCCGACAACCTCGCGGCTGCGTACGGTATCGCGGTGACGGCGACCATGGTGATCACAACGGTGCTCGCCGCGGTCGTGATGGTGAAGGTGTGGAACTGGAACCGGCTGCTGGTCGGCGCGATCATCGCGGTGTTCCTCGCGGTCGACCTCGGCTTCTTCGGCGCGAACCTGCTGAAGGTCGCGCAGGGCGGCTGGCTGCCGCTCGGCATCGGCGCGCTGCTGTTCTTCCTGCTGATGACCTGGTACAAGGGGCGTCACATCGTCAAGGAACGTACGGCCGCCGACGGTATCCCGCTCGAGCCGTTCCTGCAGGGGCTGCTCGCGCATCCGCCGCATCGCGTGTCGGGTACGGCGATCTACCTGACCGGCAACGACAAGCTCGTGCCCGTCAGCCTGCTGCACAACCTGAAGCACAACAAGGTGCTGCACGAGCGGACCATTTTCCTCACGTTCGTCACGCGCGACATTCCTTACGTGCGCGACGACAAGCGCCAGACCGCGCGCGATGCGGGCGGCGGGCTGTACATCGTCAAGGCCGAGTACGGTTTCAACGAGACGCCGGACGTGAAGGCCGTGCTCGAGGAATTCGGCCGCACGCACGACATGACGTTTGAGCTGATGGATACGTCGTTCTTCCTCGCGCGCGAAACGGTCGTGCCGACGCATCTGCCCGGGATGTCGATCTGGCGCGAGCGCGTGTTCGCGTGGATGCACCAGAACGCCGCAAAGCCGACCGACTTCTTCTCGATCCCGGCAAACCGCGTGGTCGAGCTCGGGACGAAGATCGAGATCTGACCGGGTGCGGCGCGCGGGCCGTTCAGCCGCGCGCCGCCGGGTCCGCCGACCCGGCAAACAGGCCGCGATCGTCCGCATCGCCGGCCGCGAACGCAGCCGTATAGCGTTGCGTATCCCGCGCCACCCAATCCAGATAGCCGCGTATCCAGTATCGGCAGCCGTCGACGAGGCCGTGCACGCGCGTGTCGGCATGCCGTGCGAGCGCATCGGCGCACAGTACGAATTCAACGATCTCGGTGCGCACACGCTCGGCCGTATAGTCGACGCTTGCCTGCAGCGTATGGCCGTGCGAGGCGTGGATCAACACCATGTTCCAGAACTGCCCTGGCCGGTGCGCCTCGACGCCGGCGCTCTGGATGTCGTTGATCCAGCAGACGATATGGTTCGCGTGCCGGCACAGCGTCTGGATTTCCGGCCGATGGAACGTATCGGGCGGGACGGCACCGGAATTGGCCGCGTCCGCCAGCGCGAGGCACGGATTCATCCCGCTCGTGTGGCGACGGATCGTTTCGTACTGCGGCTCTGCGACCGGCTCGGCCCTCTGGTGGCCGAGCATCTGCAGCCCTGCCGCGGTGGCCCACAGGCGCATCCCTTGGGCGAAGCGCGCGAAATGTTCGGCCGACAGGCGCGCGCGCAGGCGCTGGCACACATCGAGCCACGCGCGCTCACCATATACGGGCTCGGGGCCGGTGCATTCGTAGTCGAGCACGTTGATCATCGCGGTCAGATTGCGCAACGTATCGGGGCCGACCGGCTCCACGCGATCGACGAACAGGTCGTCGACGAGAAAGAACCACACGAAATAGTCCGCGATCGCCTGCAGCAGGGAAGGGGCGGCATTCGGGTAGCAGCGCGCGGCGAGCCAGCCGTAGCGGGTGCGCGCGACGCGTTCCCGGTCGGCGTCGCTGACGAACAGGCCATATGCATCGGCCCATTCGAGCATGCGCGATTCGATTCGCTCGACGTGCGATGAACAGGCCCCGACCCACGGCACATCGAAAACGGGGATGTGCAATGCGGCCAGTTCGGTTTTCAGATGGTCTTCTGTCATGGTTCCGCGATCCATTTTTCGCGAATCCGTCCCGGTTCGCCGGCCAGGCGAATACCGGATGCAATGCGTCGCGAATCGATTGCAATCAACGAGACTGAAAGACGGGAGGCCGGACATTCACGGCATGCGCGAGGGCTGCGGAGAACCTTGCCGCTGGGCGGAAAGATCGCCGCGTATTACGGAGGCATCAAAATACGGCCGTTCGCAAATTTATTTTATGTATCAATTGTGAAGCGTCAAGAAAACGCATGTCACAACGCGGATTGTTCAATTCGCCGATTAAACGTGGGGGAATGGTGATGAAAACGCACATATTCGGTTTTCATCACGGATACTGGAATGCGCACGACGACCCAATGAAAAAGCCCGCCGGAAGGCGGGCTTTTTCGTGCATCGACACCGTTCGCGTGCTCAGCGCTTCAGCTTCGCGAATGCCGCGGCCATCGCGCCGGCCGGCTCCGGCTCGCGGGAACGCTGCGGGCGAGCGGCGCCGCGCCCCGCGTTGCCGCGATCCTGGCTGCCGCGCGACGACGTGCCGGGCGCTGCCGCTTCGTCGTCGAGGCGCATCGTCAGCGCAATGCGCTGGCGCTTCACGTCGACGTCGAGCACCTTCACCTTGACGACTTGGCCGGCCTTCACGACTTCGTGGGGATCCTTGATGAACTTCGTCGACATCGCGGATACGTGGACGAGGCCGTCCTGGTGGACGCCGATGTCCACGAACGCGCCGAACGCGGCGACGTTCGTCACAACCCCTTCGAGCGTCATGCCCGGCACGAGATCCGACACCTTCTCGACGCCTTCGCGGAACGTCGCGGTCTTGAATTCGGGGCGCGGATCGCGGCCCGGCTTCTCCAGTTCGGACAGGATGTCGCGCACGGTCGGCAGGCCGAAACGTTCGTCAACAAATTCCGTCGGGGACAGACCTGACAGCGCTTCGCGGTTGCCGAGCACGTCGTCGATGCGCTTGCTGATCTTCGCGAGCATCCGCTCGACGACCGGATACGCTTCCGGGTGCACCGACGAGCGGTCGAGCGGATTCTCGCCGCCGTTGATGCGCAGGAAGCCGGCGGCCTGTTCGAAGGTCTTGTCGCCGAGGCGCGGCACCTTGCGCAGGTGCTCGCGCGACGGGAACGGGCCGTTCGCATCGCGGTAGTCGACGATGTTGCGCGCGAGCGTCGCGTTCAGGCCCGATACGCGGGCGAGCAGTGGGGCCGACGCGGTGTTCGCGTCGACGCCGACCGCGTTTACGCAATCCTCGACGACCGCGTCGAGCGAGCGGGCGAGTTCGCGCTGGTTCACGTCGTGCTGGTACTGGCCGACGCCGATCGCCTTCGGCTCGATCTTCACGAGCTCGGCGAGCGGGTCCTGCAGGCGGCGCGCGATCGACACGGCGCCGCGCAGCGACACGTCGAGCTCCGGGAATTCCTTGGCGGCCAGCTCGGAGGCCGAATAGACCGACGCGCCGGCTTCCGACACGACGATCTTCTGCAGGCGCAGTTCCGGGTGTTTCGCGATCAGCTCGCTCGCGAGCTTGTCGGTTTCGCGCGACGCGGTGCCGTTGCCGATGCTGATCAGCTCGGCCTGCGTCTGCGCGGCGATTCGCGCGAGTTTTGCGATCGAGCCGTCCCAGTCGCGGCGCGGCTCGTGCGGATAGATCGTGTCGGTTGCGAGCACCTTGCCGGTGCGATCGACGACCGCGACCTTCACGCCCGTACGCAGGCCGGGGTCGAGACCGATCACGGCCTTCGGGCCGGCCGGCGCGGCCAGCAGCAGGTCGTTCAGGTTGCGCGCGAACACGCGGATCGCTTCCGTTTCGGCCGTTTCGCGCAGTTGCGTGAGCAACTCGTTCTCGATGTGCGGCTGCACCTTCACGCGCCAGCACCAGCGGCATACGTCGGACAGCCATTTGTCGGCCGGGCGGTTCTGGTTCGCGATGCCGAAATGGCGCGCGATCATCGCCTCGCCGGGATGCGGCACCTGCGCGTCGAGCTCTTCGCCGAGGCCGAGCTTGACGGTCAGCACGCCCGCATTGCGGCCGCGGAACAGCGCGAGGGCGCGGTGCGACGGCACGGTCTTGATCGTTTCCGCGTAGTCGTAATAGTCGCGGAATTTCTCGCCTTCCTCGTTTTCCTTGCCCTCGACGACGGCCGACGACACGACGCCCTGGTTGTGCAGGTAGTCGCGCAGCTTGCCGAGCAGCTCGGCCGTCTCGCCGAACTGTTCGGACAGGATGTCGCGCGCGCCGTCGAGCGCGGCCTTCACGTCGGCGACACCCTTGTCGGCGTCGACGTACGCGGCTGCCTCGGCCTGCGGGTCGAGCAGCGGGTTCGCGAGGAGCGCCTGGGCGAGCGGCTCGAGGCCGGCCTCGCGGGCGATCTGCGCACGCGTGCGGCGCTTCGGCTTGTACGGCAGATAAAGGTCTTCGAGCACCTGCTTGCTGTCGGCCGCGTCGATCGCGGCGCGCAGTTCGTCGGTCAGCTTGCCCTGCTCGTCGATGCTCGACAGGATCGCCGCGCGGCGATCCTCGAGCTCGCGCAGATACAGGAGGCGTTCCTCGAGCTGGCGCAGCTGCGTGTCGTCCAGGTTGCCGGTCACTTCCTTGCGGTACCGGGCAATGAACGGAACGGTCGAGCCTTCGTCGAGAAGTTGCACTGCCGCCGCGACCTGGCGCGGCTGGACGGACAGTTCGGTGGCGATGCGCTGTACGATCTTGAGTGCTACGGTTTCCGTCATGTCGTGGATGATCTGCCTGCTGAAATCGCGGCGCGGGCCGGCAGGCCCGAAGCGACGGGCTGCGTGGCGGGCCCGACGGGCCAGATGCCGCGGGTGAGTGAAGCGGGGCATTTTGCCATAAATGGCGGAGCGCCCAGCCGGGGGTGATAGAATTTGACACATGTCCCGCAGCTTTCCTACGACGTTGCCAACTTCCCGAATTTCTCTCGTCGCGCTCGGCGCAGCGCTCGCCGCGGCTTTGTCTGCCGGGCCTTCCGGCGCGTTCGCGCAAGCTTCGGGCGCTACCGCGCCGGCCGCCGCCGCGACCGCACCCGTGACGGCCACGGCCGCACCGGATTTCGACGCCCGTCAAAAAGTGCTCAATCAACGCTCCGCGGAAAACGATTATCGTTATGCGGTGGCCGAGCACGATTGCTACAGCAAGTTCTTTGTCAATCACTGTCTCGGCAAGGCGCGCGACCAGATGCGCGACGAGCGGGCGAGCATCCGCCAGGAGCAGCTCGCGCTCAACGACGAGCAGCGCGCGGTGCGCGCGCAGCAGCGCGACCAGCAGCAGGCGCTGAAGCAGGCGCAGGATGCGGCGGAAGCGCCGCAGCGCGCAGCGAACGACGCGGCAAACGCCGCTGCGTTCCGCGACAAGCAGGAGCAGAATGCGCTGAAGCAGGCGCAGCGCGGCGCGGAAGGGCCCCAGCGCGCGGCGAGCAAGCAGGCATACGACGAGAAGCAGGGCGACTTCCAGCGCAAGCTCGACCAGGCGCACCAGCAGGCCGCGCAGAAGGCGCAGGAGCGGGCGGACAACGCCGCGCGCTACGAGCAGAAACAGAAGGAAGCCGTGCAGCACAAGGCGGATGTCGAGCGGCGGCAGAAGGAAGCCACGGAGAAGGCGCAGCAGAAGCAACAGCAGGGGCAGTAACGTGTTGGATTGATCCGGAATCAGTCTCGCGCGCTGGCACGCCAGCCGGCGCGCTGCTTCGATGAGGAGGCAAGTATGCAAAACCGTCCCACGGAACAGCAGCAGGAATTGCACAACCGTTTGGCTGCCTTGCAGGAGCAGCACCAGCAGCTCGCTCGGGAGATCGAGCTGAAGGAAGGACACTCCGACATCGACGACATCACGCTGCACCGGCTGAAGAAGGAAAAGCTGGCGGCCAAGGACAAAATCATTTTGCTGCAATCGCAGCTGGAACCGGATAAGCGCGCCTGAGCGCGGCCTGGCAAGCGCCGGCGCCGCCCGGGCGCTGGACACAGGAACGCTTGCCTTGAATTCACCGCTTGAAGCCACCCCCGATGCCCGGCGCGACGTGTCGTCCGCCGGGCGCGCACGTGCGCCCGAAGGCACCTTTGAACTGAGCCGCAAGCGCGTCGACGAACTCGACACGATCTTCGGCGAAGGCGGACTGCTGGCACGTGCGCTCGACGGCTATCGGCCGCGTACATCGCAGATCGAGATGGCGCGCGCCGTCGCGTCCGCGATGGAAGCGTCCGCGCGCCGGATGCCCGAGCCCGAGATCTTCGAAACCCGCAAGCGGCCGGCGCGTCGCCTCGGCGACGGCGACAAAACGGCCGAACCGGGCGCGGACGCAGCAGCGGCCGAGCCCGACGGCGATGCCGGCGACAACACGTTGATCGTGGAGGCCGGCACGGGTACCGGCAAGACCTATGCGTACCTCGTGCCCGCGATGCTGTGGGGCGGCAAGGTGATCGTGTCGACCGGCACGAAACACCTGCAGGACCAGCTGTTCCAGCGCGACATCCCGACCGTGCGCAACGCGCTCGCGGTGCCGGTGTCGGTCGCGATGCTGAAGGGCCGCGCAAACTACCTGTGCCACTACTACCTGCAACGCACGGCCGACAACGGCCGGTTGCCGTCGCGGCAGGATACGGCCTATCTGCAGGAAATCGTCCGTTTCGCGAAGATCACGAAGAGCGGCGACAAGGCCGAGCTCGCG
Organism: Burkholderia sp. Ac-20344; assembly: GCF_017104975.1. Taxonomy (NCBI): domain Bacteria; kingdom Pseudomonadati; phylum Pseudomonadota; class Betaproteobacteria; order Burkholderiales; family Burkholderiaceae; genus Burkholderia; species Burkholderia sp. Ac-20344. The sequence continues at coordinate 7,057 of NZ_JAAGPP010000076.1, read as the reverse complement.
AGCGTGCCGGAGACGGCGCCCGTGTGGTCGATGGTCACGTCGACGCGCGACAACTGCCTCGGCCAGGAGTGCCCGCATTACAAGGAATGCTTCGTGATGCAGGCCCGGCGCGAGGCGCAGCAGGCCGATGTCGTCGTCGTCAACCATCACCTGTTCTTCGCGGACATCATGTTGCGCGATACGGGGATGGCCGAGCTGCTGCCGAACGCGAACACGGTCATCTTCGACGAAGCGCACCAGTTGCCGGAAACGGCGACGCTGTTCTTCGGCGAGACGCTGTCGACGACGCAGATTCTCGAGCTCGCACGCGACACGGTGGCGGAAGGCCTGAGCCATGCACGCGACGCGGTCGAGTGGGTGAAGCTCGGCGGCGATCTCGAGCGCGCGGCGCGCGACTTGCGCCTTGCGTTCGCGAACGACCAGATCGTCCGCATGTCGCTCGCCCAGCTCGGCGACGATCACCCGATGTTCGGTGCGCTCGACGCGCTCGAGGCCGCGCTCGACGCGCTGGCGTCGGCGCTTGCCAGCCAGGCCGAACGGGCGGAATCGCTCGGCGCGTGCCTGCGGCGCGCACGCGAGCTGCAGGACCTGCTGGCCGGCTGGGTCGCGCCCGGCGCGACGGAAGCGGCCGCGAAGGCCGACGCGGCGGCGGCCGGCGACAAGGCGGCATCCGACGGCGATCCGAACGAGAAGGTGCGCTGGGTCGAAGTGTTCGCGCACACCGTCCAGCTGCACGAAACGCCGCTGTCGGTCGCGCCGATCTTCGCCAAGCAGCGCGCGGGTGTGCCGCGCGCATGGGTGTTCACGTCGGCCACGCTGTCGGTGCGCGGCGATTTCACGCACTACGCGGCGCAGATGGGCCTCAGCTCGCGTCGCTCGATGACGCTCGCAAGCCCGTTCGACTACCAGTCGCAAGGGCTGCTGTACGTGCCGCGCAACCTGCCGCAACCGTCTTCGCCCGCGTTTACCGATGCCGTCTTCGATGCCGCGCTGCCGGCGATCGAGGCGTCCGGTGGCGGCGTGTTCATGCTGTGCACGACGCTGCGCGCGGTCGACCGGATCGCATCGAAGCTGCGCGACGTGATCGAATCGCGCGGCTGGAACACGCCGCTGCTCGTGCAGGGCGATGCGAGCCGCACCGAACTGCTCGACCGTTTCCGTGCGTACGGCAATGCGATCCTGGTCGGCAGCCAGAGTTTCTGGGAAGGCGTCGACGTGCGCGGCGACGCGCTGTCGCTCGTCGTGATCGACAAGCTGCCGTTCGCGCCGCCGGACGATCCGGTGCTGGCCGCGCGGCTCGACGCGCTGACGAAGAAGGGGCTGAGCCCGTTCGCCGTGCACCAGTTGCCGCAGGCCGTGATCACGCTGAAGCAGGGCGCGGGCCGGCTGATTCGCGCGGAGACGGATCGCGGCGTGCTGATGATCTGCGACACGCGGCTCGTCGACAAGCCCTACGGGCGCCGGATCTGGCAGAGCCTGCCGCCGTTCAAGCGAACCCGCGAGATTGCGGTCGTCCAGGACTTCTTCGACGAGCACCGTTCGGCAAAGCGCACGTAACGGCGCGCGCGGCGGTCGCCGCGCGATCGCACCGGCGTCGCCTGAATGCGGCGCCAATAAAAAACCCGGCTCGATGGCCGGGTTTTTTGTTCGTGCAGCGGGCGCTGCATGGTGTTTGCGTCAGAACTGCCACCACGACTTCTTCGCACCGGGGCGCGAGTGACCCGTGACGTACGGGCTGTCGGGGAACGTGCCCGCGAGCACGCGCTTCGTGTCCTCGGCGAGTTCCGGCTGGTTCAGCTTGCCGTACGACAGGATCATGATGTGCAGTGCGTCCTCGATCGCCGGCGCGCCCTTGTAGTCCTTGATCGCGAGCTGCGCACGGTTGATCGCCGCGACGTAGGCGCCGCGCCGGTAGTAGTAGTCGGCCGCGTGCACTTCGTGCGATGCGAGCGCGTTGACGATGTAGCGCATCCGCGCGGCGGCGTCGGGCGCGTACTTGCTCTTCGGGAAGCGGTCGACGACGACCTTGAACGCATCGTACGATTCGCGCAGTGCCTGCGGATCGCGCTCGCTCATGTCCTGGCCGGAGAAGCGCCCGAACAGGCCGAGATCGTCGTTGAAGTGGATCATCCCCTTCAGGTAGTACGCGTACGGGATATCGGGGTGATCGGGGTGGAGCTGGATGAAGCGATCGACGGCCTGGTCGGCGGCGGCCGCTTCGTTATCCTTCCAGTTGCAGTATGCAACGTTGATCTGCGCCTGTTGCGCGAAGTGGCCGAACGGATCGCGACCTTGCAGCGATTCGAAATATTTCGCGCACTTGCCCCAGTCGCCGCCGGACAATGCGTCCTGGGCCTCTGAGTATAATTTGTTGTTCGACCAGGTAGCCGTCTCGTCCTGCTTCTGCGGCAAGCCGTGGCAGCCGGCGATGAGGGCCGCGGCCGCTACCGCCGCAGCCCGGGCGGCGACGGTTCTGGCCGTGCGTTTGGTCGAATTCATCATGCTCGCATGTCCTAGCTTCAAGTCTCGGTGACCCAGTCTAAATGACCCGTTCAAGTTCGCAGAATGCCCAGCCGGGCACACCAAATCGCGAAGATTATAGCCCAAGCGATCGGCCCGCCGACGCTGCCTCGGGGGATTCCCTCGATGACGATCTGGCCGGCGACGCGATGCAGCCGCCCGTCGTGCCGTCCGCGGCGGTCGATGACGCGCCGCGCGTCGTCGAAGTGCCGCTGTCGCTCGCGGGCGAACGCCTCGACAAGGCGCTCGCCCAACTGTTCCCCGAATTCTCGCGCAGCCGCCTGCAGAGCTGGATCGAGGCGCAGCGCGTGCTCGTCGACGGCGCGCCGGCGAAGATCCGCCAGCCGGTGCCGCTCGGTGCGAAGATCGAGCTCGTGCCCGACCTGCTCCCCGAGCAGCTCGCCTTCACGCCGGAGCCCGTGCCGCTCGACGTGATCTACGAGGACGACGCGCTCGTCGTCATCAACAAGCCGGCCGGCCTCGTCGTGCATCCGGCCGCCGGCAACTGGAGCGGCACGATCCTCAACGGGCTGCTGCATCGCTATGGCGACGCGGCGGCCGGCCTGCCGCGCGCGGGGATCGTCCACCGGCTCGACAAGGAGACGTCGGGCCTGATGGTGGTCGCGCGCACGCTGGCCGCGCAGACGGACCTCGTGCGCCAGTTGCAGGCCCGCACGGTGAAGCGCCGCTATTTCGCGCTCGTGTGGGGCACGATGCCCGAGGAAGGCACGATCGACGCGCCGATCGGCCGCGATCCGCGTGAACGCACGCGCATGGCCGTCGTCACCGGCGCATCGGGCAAGCCCGCGCGCACGCATTTCCGCACGGTTGACACATGCCTGTGGCAACGTCAGCCGGTTTCGGCGATCCAGTGCGATCTCGAGACCGGTCGCACGCACCAGATCCGCGTGCACTGCGCGCACGCCGGGCACCCGCTGCTCGGCGATCCCGTGTACGGGCGCGCGCGCGGCAAGCGCTCGGTCACGCCGCTGCCGGACGGGTTCGCGCGACAGGCGCTGCATGCATGGCGGCTCGGCCTCGTGCATCCGGTCACGGGCAAGGCGATGCAATGGCGCTGCCCGCTGCCGGACGACATGAACGCACTCGTCGCGGCGCTCGGCTTCGGGCAGGGCGACGAGGAATTCGACGACGATGACGGTGTCTACGACGATGACGATTTCGGCGGCGAGTATCACGATGACGAGCCGTACCTGGACGACGAGGAGGAGTGAGTGCCGATGACGAACCTGGCGCCGTTGACGTGGCAGGACTGCGTGCAGCCCGACTGGCAGGTGTCGCCGCGCGTGCGCGCGCTGATCACGACGCGTGACGGCGGGGTGAGCGAAGGCCCGTACGGGCGCTGGCAGGGCGGCGACGCGCTGCCGGGCGGGATGAATCTCGGCCTGCATACCGGTGACGACCCGGCCCATGTCGCGGGGAATCGCGCGCGCTTGCTCGCGCTGGCAGGCCAGTCGAACGCGGCCTGGCTCGAGCAGGTTCACGGCGCGCAGATCGTGCGTGCGGACGAGGTGATCGCGGCGGCGCCCGCGGCTGCGGCGCCGGTGCAGGCCGATGCGAGTGTCACCGACCGGGCGGGCGCCGTCTGCGTCGTGATGGTCGCGGATTGCCTGCCCGTGCTGCTGTGCGACACGCAGGGCCGCGCGGTCGGCGCCGCGCATGCGGGCTGGCGCGGGCTGGCGGCCGGTATCGTCGAGCAGACCGCGGCGCGTGTCGCGGCACTCGCGGGCGGCGCGACGGACGCGCTTCATGCGTACCTCGGGCCGGCGATCGGCCCGCGGGCGTTCGAGGTTGGCGCCGACGTGCGTGACGCGTTTCTCGACACGGCCCCGCAGTCGGAGCATGATGAAACCCGGCTTGCGTTCGTCGCGATCGATGGCGTGCCGGCCAAGTTTCTCGCCGATCTCTATGCGCTCGCGCGCCTGCGTCTCGCGCGTGCGGGTGTTGCGCATGTGAGCGGCGGGACGGCCTGCACGGTTACCGAGCAGGCGCGCTTCTATTCGTACCGGCGCGACCGCGTGACGGGCCGCATGGCGGCGGCGATCTGGCTGGCCGACTGACGGGATGCGCATGCGCGTGAGTTTCTGCGTCGCAAAATCGGGTTATCTCGATATTTCGGCGGCCATGCCGCGCTGCATGCGCGATTGAATGAAAAATCGTGAAGTCAAGTCAAACAAAGTGTTTTATGTTTCGCCGGAACCCTTGTCCCGTCTGTTGCGCAAGGATTATCTTCGAGCGGAAATGTTCAGTGGTTTGACATGGCGCTTCACATGGGGAAAACGATAATGATAAAAATACCGCACTGCGGCAGAATCTGGAGACGCCTCTCCAGAGCATGACGGCCCGGCTCGCAACCGGCATGCCGCGCGCGAGCAGGATTTCACGATAGACGCTCACGAATCACCGGTAAGGCAGGTAATGACAGCATCGAAAAAATCGTCGACGTCCGCTCAGGCGGGCACTTCCACGGGCAGCATTGGTTTCGATCCGGCCGCCCAGCCGATGCAGCAGATGTTCGAGTCGTGGTTGAACGCGTGGCGCGGTTTTGCAGATCCGGCACGCGCCGCGACTGCGTCGGCCACCGTGAATCCGTTCGCGACATTCCAGTTTCCGACATCGTTTCCGTTCCAGATGCCGTCGATGCCCGATTTCGGCGCGATGGCGTCGCCGTTCGCCGGGCTGAAGCTGCCGGCCGCCGCGATTCCTCCGGAGCGGCTGCAGGCTTTGCAGGCCGACTACGCGCGCGATTGCATGGCGCTGATGCAGCAGGCGGCCGCCGCGAAGCTCGAGTCGCCCGAACTGAAGGACCGTCGCTTCAGCGGCGATGCGTGGAAGGCGTCGCCGGCGCATGCATTCGCGGCGGCCTGGTATCTGCTCAACGCGCGCTATCTGCAGGAACTGGCCGACGCGCTGCAGACCGATCCGAAGACGCGCGAGCGCATTCGTTTCACGGTCCAGCAATGGACGGCCGCGGCCGCGCCGAGCAACTTCCTCGCACTCAATCCCGATGCACAGAAATCGATCCTCGAGACGCAAGGCGAAAGCCTGCGGCAAGGGATGATGAACCTGCTCGGCGACCTGCAGCGCGGCAAGATTTCGCAGACCGACGAATCGCAGTTCGTGGTCGGCAAGAACCTCGGGTGTACTGAAGGTGCGGTCGTGTACGAGAACGACCTGATCCAGCTGATCCAGTACACGCCGAAGACGGACAAGGTGTTCGAGCGGCCGCTGCTGATCGTGCCGCCCTGCATCAACAAGTTCTACATCCTCGACCTGCAGCCCGAGAATTCGCTCGTCGCGCACGCGCTGTCGAACGGCCATCAGGTATTCCTCGTGTCGTGGCGCAACGCGGACGCATCGGTTGCGCACAAGACGTGGGACGACTACATGAACGAAGGACTGCTCGCGGCGATCGACGCCGTGCAGCAGGTCAGCGGCCGCGAGCAGATCAACACGCTCGGCTTCTGCGTCGGCGGCACGATGCTCGCGACCGCGCTCGCGGTGCTCGCCGCGCGCGGCGAACATCCGGCTGCGTCGATGACGCTGCTCACCGCGATGCTCGACTTCTCCGACACCGGCATTCTCGATGTGTTCGTCGACGAGGCGCACGTGCAGATGCGCGAGCAGACCATCGGCGGCAAGAACGGCACGCAACCGGGGCTGATGCGCGGCGTCGAGTTCGCGAACACGTTCTCGTTCCTGCGGCCGAACGACCTCGTGTGGAACTACGTCGTCGACAACTACCTGAAGGGCCGCACGCCGGCACCGTTCGACCTGCTGTACTGGAACAGCGATTCGACGAGCCTGCCGGGGCCGATGTACGCGTGGTACCTGCGCAATACCTATCTCGAGAACAAGCTGCGCGAGCCGGGCGCGCTGACCGTGTGCGGCGAATCGGTCGACCTGACGCTGATCGACGTGCCGACCTTCATCTACGGCTCGCGCGAGGATCACATCGTGCCGTGGCAGACGGCCTATGCGTCGACGTCGATCCTGTCGGGCCCGCTGAAGTTCGTGCTCGGCGCGTCGGGACACATCGCGGGCGTGATCAATCCGCCGGCGAAGAAGAAGCGCAGCTACTGGGTCAACGACAGCGACCTGCCCGAATCGGCGGACGACTGGTTCGCCGGTGCAACCGAGCAGCCGGGAAGCTGGTGGACGACCTGGGTCGAATGGCTCGACCAGTACGGCGGCCGCAAGGTGGCGCCGCCGGCGCAGCCCGGCACCGCGCAGTTCCCGGTGATCGAACCGGCGCCGGGGCGCTACGTGTTGCAGCGCGATTGACGAAAACCGGACAGCGGCGCACGCTGTCCGATGCACCGCAGTTTTTTTAACAGGGCCGGTAGCGATGCGCCGTGTCGTGCGGGCCTGGAGGAAAGGGAAATGACGGACGTAGTGATCGTATCGGCCGCGCGGACCGCGGTCGGCAAATTCGGCGGTTCGCTTGCGAAGATTGCGGCGCCCGAGCTGGGCGCGACGGTGATCCGCGCGGTGCTGGAGCGTGCGGGCGTGAAGCCCG
>NZ_JAAGPP010000075.1:0-42679 GCF_017104975.1 Burkholderia sp. Ac-20344 | reverse complement strand
CGGCGGCGTCGCGCAGGCGTTCGGCGAGGCGCGGTTCGCGCCGTGCGGCCTGCATGAGCAGCGTGGCGGCGAGCGCCGGGATGTCGGCAGCGCGCTCGCGCAGCGGCGGCAGGCCGACGTTCAGGATGTTGAGCCGGTAATAGAGATCCGCGCGGAACGTGCCGGCCTCGACGGCCGCGAGCAGCGGACGGTGCGTCGCGGCGATCACGCGCACGTCGATGCGGATCGGCTCGGTCGAGCCGAGGCGGATCACCTCGCGTTCCTGCAGCGCGCGCAGCAGCCGGCTCTGCAGCGACGGCGGCATCTCGCCGATCTCGTCGAGAAACAGCGTGCCGCGGTGGGCGGCTTCGAACAGGCCGGTCTTGCCGCCGCGCCGCGCGCCGGTGAACGCGCCTTCCTCATAGCCGAACAGCTCGCTTTCGAGCAGCGCTTCCGGAAACGCGCCGCAATTGACGGCGACGAACGGGTAGCTGCGCCGCGCGGACAGCGCGTGCAGGCTTTGCGCGATCATTTCCTTGCCGGTGCCGCTTTCGCCGAGCACGAGCACGGTCGCGTCGGATTTCGCGTAGCGGCGCACGAGATCGCGCACGCGCGCCATCGGCGCTGATGCGCCGACCACGTCGTCGAGCGCGTAGCGCGCCGCGAACTGCTGCGTGGTGGGCTGCGAACGCAGCGCGCGGTCGAGCCGCTCGACCGCGCGCGATTCCTGGAACGTCAGCACGCTGCCCGACGTGACGCCGCGGTCGACGAGCGGCCCGCGATGCACGACGTAGCGCACGCCGCGCACGGTCGCGAGCGCGTCGCCGTCCTCGCCGCGCAGCGTGCGCAGCTCGGGCCTCAGGTCGACGAGCGCGCGGCCGACGGCCGCCGCGGGTTCGACCCCGAGCGCCGACGCGAGCCGCTCGTTGATCGCTTCCACGCGACCGCGCGCGTCGAGCGCGACCACGCCGTCGCGCAGGTGCTGGAGCAGGTTGTCGAGCCGCTGGCGGCGGAACGCCTCGGCATGCGTCGCATACGCGACTTCGAGCGCCGTATCGACGGCCTTGCGTACCGATGCGTGCGAATACAGGAACACCGCACCCATGCCGGCACTGGCCGCGAGATCGGTGACGAGGCCGGGGCCGACGATCGTCTCGATGCCGCGGTCGCGCAGGTCGTGCACGCAGGCTTCCGCTTCCTGCGCGGACTGATATGACGCAAACTGCACGTCGAGGCCGTACGCGGCGACGAAGCGGCGCACTTCGGGCGGCGTTTCCCCGGCGCTGACGAGCGCGATCCGCGACGCGTCGCGCCGTGCGCGCGCGAGCGCCTGCATCACGTCGAAACCGGTCGGCGACACGACCACCACCGGCACCTGCGCACGCGTCTTCAGGAAGCCGCCGTTCGAACCGGCCGCGACGATCACGTCGGGCCGCGCGGTGCCGGCCTCGGCGATCGCGCTGAGTGCATCTTCATAGGCGCGCGTGACGATGCGCACGTCGGCGCGTTCGTCGAATTCGCCGGCGATCTCGCGAAAGAGATCGCGCAGGCGGCTGATGCCCATCGCCCAGATGCGCGGGCGCACCGCGCGATCGGCCGGGCCGACGGGCTTGGTCGAGGAGAGGTCCATGACGGTCGATTATGCGCGTGAGATTTCATTTTTGAAACATGGAATTGCCAAATTGAAATCGCCAGGCGCTGCCTCGCCCGTGCCGGTTGCTTAAGAATCAGTGGGTTAGCGGCGTTGCGCGCGCTGGCCCGGTCCTTGCTGTTAATGGTCGTTCCTTCAGGAGGCCGTTCATGAGCAATACGCATCTTCAGAGCGCCGGCGCGAAATTCCGCGCGGCAGTCGCGGCGGAGCAGCCGCTGCAGGTGGTCGGCGCGATCACCGCCTATGCAGCCAAGATGGCGCAGGCCGTCGGCTTCAAGGCCGTGTACCTGTCGGGTGGCGGCGTCGCCGCGAACTCGCTCGGGATCCCCGACCTCGGCATCAGCACGATGGAAGACGTGCTGATCGACGCGAACCGGATCACCAACGCAACCGACCTGCCGCTGCTGGTCGACATCGATACGGGCTGGGGCGGCGCGTTCAACATCGCGCGCACGGTCCGTTCGTTCATCAAGGCCGGCGTCGCGGCCGTGCACCTGGAAGACCAGGTCGGCCAGAAGCGCTGCGGTCACCGTCCGGGCAAGGAAGTCGTGCCGATCGAGGAAATGGTCGATCGCGTGAAGGCCGCGGTCGATGCGCGTACCGACGACCAGTTCGTGATCATGGCGCGCACCGACGCCGCCGCCGCCGAAGGGATCGACTCGGCGATCGAGCGCGCGGTGGCCTATGTCGAGGCCGGCGCGGACATGATCTTCCCGGAGGCGATGAAGTCGCTCGACGACTACCGCCGCTTCAAGGCAGCCGTGAAGGTGCCGATTCTCGCGAACCTGACCGAATTCGGCTCGACGCCGCTGTTCACGCTCGACGAGCTGCGCGAGGCGAACGTCGACATCGCGCTGTACTGCTGCGGCGCGTATCGCGCGATGAACAAGGCCGCGCTGAACTTCTACGAGACGCTGCGCCGCGACGGCACGCAGAAGGCGGCCGTGCCGACGATGCAGACGCGCGCCGAGTTGTACGACTTCCTCGGCTATCACGAATACGAGCGCAAGCTCGACGAGCTGTTCGCGCAGGGCAAGAAGTAACGCGCCCGCGCGCCGGGATTCGGTTCCGGCGAGCGTTGCATGGGGCCGCACCAGGCGCTGAAGCGCCCAGTCCGGCCGACCGCGAAGCATGGGGCCGGACTAAGCGCTAAAGCGCCAAGTCCGGCCGACAGCTGATACCCCCGATACACATTGGAGAGCAGAAACATGAGCGAGACGAAAGACGCAGCAGCACCGGCCACCGCAGGCGCATTCAAGCCGAAGAAGTCGGTGGCGCTGTCGGGCGTGACGGCCGGCAACACGGCGCTGTGCACGGTCGGCAAGACCGGCAACGACCTGCACTATCGTGGCTACGACATTCTCGACGTCGCCGAATCGTGCGAATTCGAGGAAATCGCGCACCTGCTCGTTCACGGCACGCTGCCGAACCTGACCGAACTGGCCGCTTACAAGACCAAGCTGCGCGCACTGCGCGGCCTGCCGAGCGCACTGAAGGCGGCGCTCGAGCAGATCCCGGCGTCCGCGCACCCGATGGACGTGATGCGCACGGGCGTGTCGGTGCTCGGCACCGTCCTGCCGGAGAAAGACGACCACAACCTGCCGGGCGCGCGCGACATCGCCGACCGCCTGATGGCATCGCTCGGCTCGATGCTGCTGTACTGGTATCACTTCTCGCACAACGGCAAGCGCATCGAGACGGAAACCGACGACGACTCGATCGGCGGCCACTTCCTGCACCTGCTGCACGGCAAGACGCCGTCGAAGTCGTGGGTCGAGGCGATGCACACGTCGCTGATCCTGTACGCGGAGCACGAATTCAACGCATCGACGTTCACCGGCCGCGTGATCGCGGGCACGGGCTCGGACATCTACTCGGCGATCACCGGCGCGATCGGTGCGCTGCGCGGCCCGAAGCATGGCGGCGCGAACGAAGTCGCGTACGAAATCCAGAGCCGCTACAGCTCGCCGGACGACGCCGAAGCCGACATCCGCCGCCGCGTCGAAAACAAGGAAGTCGTGATCGGCTTCGGCCACCCGGTCTACACGATCTCCGATCCGCGCAACAAGGTGATCAAGGGCGTCGCGCACAAGCTGTCGAAGGAAGCGGGCGACCTGAAGCTGTACAACATCGCCGAGCGCCTCGAGTCGGTGATGTGGGAAGCGAAGAAGATGTTCCCGAACCTCGACTGGTTCAGCGCGGTGTCGTATCACATGATGGGCGTGCCGACCGCGATGTTCACGCCGCTGTTCGTGATCTCGCGCACGTCCGGCTGGAGCGCGCACATCATCGAGCAGCGCATCGACAACAAGATCATCCGCCCGAGCGCGAACTACACCGGTCCGGAAGACCTGCAGTTCGTGCCGATCGAAAAGCGCTGAAACGCCCACCGTGCACACCGGCCGCCCGCGTGACGGGGGCCGGCGTGCGCCGGACGCCATACCCGAGTTCCCCACATCATGAATACCGCCAACCGCAAACCCTTGCCCGGCACGTCGCTGGACTATTTCGACGCGCGCGCCGCAGTCGAAGCGATCGCGCCCGGCGCCTACGACACGCTGCCGTACACGTCGCGCGTGCTCGCCGAAAACCTCGTGCGCCGCTGCGATCCGGCGATCCTTGCCGATTCGCTGAAACAGATCATCGAGCGCAAGCGCGAACGTGATTTCCCGTGGTTCCCGGCGCGCGTCGTGTGCCACGACATCCTCGGGCAGACGGCGCTCGTCGATCTCGCCGGCCTGCGCGACGCGATCGCCGACGGCGGCGGCGACCCGGCCAAGGTGAACCCGGTCGTGCCCGTGCAGCTGATCGTCGACCACTCGCTCGCTGTCGAATGCGGCGGCTTCGATCCGGACGCGTTCGCGAAGAACCGCGCGATCGAGGATCGCCGCAACGAGGATCGCTTTCACTTCATCGAGTGGACGAAGAAGGCGTTCGAGAACGTCGACGTGATCCCGCCGGGCAACGGCATCATGCACCAGATCAACCTCGAGAAGATGTCGCCGGTGATCCAGGCGCACGACGGCGTCGCGTATCCGGACACCTGCGTCGGCACCGACAGCCACACGCCGCACGTCGACGCGCTCGGCGTGATCGCGATCGGCGTCGGCGGCCTCGAAGCGGAGAACGTGATGCTCGGCCGCGCATCGTGGATGCGCCTGCCCGACATCGTCGGCGTCGAGCTGACCGGCAAGCGCCAGCCCGGCATCACCGCGACCGACGTCGTGCTCGCACTGACCGAATTCCTGCGCAAGGAAAAGGTGGTCGGCGCGTACCTGGAATTCCGCGGCGAAGGCGCGGCGAGCCTCACGCTCGGCGACCGCGCGACGATCTCGAACATGGCGCCCGAATACGGCGCGACGGCCGCGATGTTCTTCATCGACGGCCAGACGACCGACTACCTGCGCCTCACGGGCCGCAGCGACGAGCAGGTGAAGCTGGTCGAGACCTACGCGAAGGCGGCGGGCCTGTGGGCCGATACGCTCGCCAACGCGCAGTACGAGCGTACGCTGACGTTCGACCTGTCGAGCGTCGTGCGCAACATGGCCGGCCCGTCGAATCCGCACAAGCGGCTGCCGACGTCCGATCTCGCCGCGCGCGGGATCGCCGGCCAGTGGGAAGAGAAGGCAGGCGAGATGCCCGACGGCGCGGTGATCATCGCCGCGATCACCAGCTGCACGAACACCAGCAACCCGCGCAACGTGATTGCCGCGGCCTTGCTCGCCCGCAACGCGAATGCGCGCGGCCTTACGCGCAAGCCGTGGGTGAAGAGCTCGCTCGCACCCGGCTCGAAGGCGGTCGAGCTGTACCTGGAAGAAGCGAACCTGCTGCCCGAACTCGAGAAGCTCGGCTTCGGCATCGTCGCGTTCGCGTGCACGACCTGCAACGGGATGTCGGGCGCGCTCGACCCGAAGATCCAGCAGGAGATCGTCGATCGCGACCTGTACGCGACGGCCGTGCTGTCCGGCAACCGCAACTTCGACGGCCGCATCCACCCGTATGCGAAGCAGGCGTTCCTCGCATCGCCGCCGCTCGTCGTCGCGTATGCGATCGCCGGCACGATCCGCTTCGACATCGAGAAGGACGTGCTCGGCCACGACCAGGACGGCAAGCCCGTCACGCTGAAGGACATCTGGCCGACCGACGAGGAGATCGATGCGATCGTCGCGTCGAGCGTGAAGCCCGAGCAGTTCCGCAAGGTCTACGAGCCGATGTTCGCGCGTAGCGCCGATGCGGGCGAGCGCGCGGCGCCGCTGTACGACTGGCGCGCGCAGAGCACGTACATCCGCCGTCCGCCGTACTGGGAGGGGGCGCTCGCCGGCGAACGCACGCTGCAAGGCATGCGCCCGCTCGCGGTGCTCGGCGACAACATCACGACCGACCACCTGTCGCCGTCGAACGCGATCCTGCTGGACAGCGCGGCCGGCGAATACCTCGCGAAGATGGGCCTGCCGGAAGAAGACTTCAACTCGTACGCGACGCACCGGGGAGACCACCTGACCGCGCAGCGCGCGACCTTCGCGAACCCGACGCTGATCAACGAGATGGCGGTCGTCGACGGCGCGGTGAAGAAGGGCTCGCTCGCGCGGGTCGAGCCGGAAGGCAAGGTCATGCGGATGTGGGAAGCGATCGAGACGTACATGAATCGCAAGCAGCCGCTGATCGTCGTGGCCGGCGCCGACTACGGCCAGGGCTCGTCGCGCGACTGGGCCGCGAAGGGCGTGCGGCTCGCGGGCGTCGAGGCGATCGCTGCCGAAGGGTTCGAGCGGATTCATCGCACGAACCTGATCGGGATGGGCGTGCTGCCGCTCGAGTTCAAGCCCGGCACGAACCGGACGACGCTCGGCATCGACGGCACCGAGACCTTCGACGTGATCGGCGAGCGCACGCCGCGCGCCGACCTGACGCTCGTGATTCACCGCAGGAACGGCGAGCGCGTGGAGGTGCCGATGACGTGCCGGCTCGATACGGCCGAGGAAGTGTCGATCTACGAAGCGGGCGGCGTGCTGCAGCGCTTCGCGCAGGACTTCCTCGAATCGTCGCAGGCGGCCTGACCGGGGCACACAGGGATAACGCAAACATGGCTCACATTCCTCAAATCAGGATTCCCGCGACCTATATCCGCGGCGGCACCAGCAAGGGCGTGTTCTTCCGGCTGCAGGACCTGCCGGACGCCGCGCAGGCGCCGGGCGCCGCGCGCGACGCGCTGCTGCTGCGCGTGATCGGCAGCCCCGATCCGTACGGCAAGCAGATCGACGGGATGGGCGGCGCGACGTCGTCCACCAGCAAGACGGTGATCGTGTCGAAGAGCACGCGGCCCGGCCACGACGTCGACTACCTGTTCGGTCAGGTCGCGATCGACAAGGCGTTCGTCGACTGGACCGGTAACTGCGGGAACCTGTCGGCGGCGGTCGGCCCGTTCGCGATCAGCGGCGGGCTCGTCGATCCGGCGCGCGTGCCGCGCGACGGCATCGCGACCGTGCGGATCTGGCAGGCGAACATCGGCAAGACGATCGTCGCGCATGTGCCGGTGACGAACGGCGCGGTGCAGGAGACGGGCGACTTCGAGCTGGACGGCGTCACGTTCCCGGCCGCCGAAGTGCAGCTCGAGTTCATGAACCCGGCCGCCGAGGAAGAGGGCGCGGGCGGGTCGATGTTCCCGACCGGCAACCTCGTCGACGATCTTGCGGTGCCGGGCGTCGGCACGCTGAAGGCGACGATGATCAACGCGGGGATCCCGACGATCTTCGTCGAAGCGGAAGCGATCGGCTATACGGGCACCGAGCTGCAGGACGCGATCAACGGCGATGCGAAGGCGCTCGAGAAGTTCGAGACGATTCGTGCGCACGGCGCGCTGCGCATGGGCCTGATCGACACGCTCGATGAAATCGCGACGCGGCAGCACACGCCGAAGATCGCGTTCGTCGCGAAGCCGGCCGATTACGTCGCATCGAGCGGCAAGCGCGTGAATGCGGGCGACGTCGACCTGCTGGTGCGCGCGATGTCGATGGGCAAGCTGCACCACGCGATGATGGGCACGGCGGCAGTCGCGATCGGCACGGCCGCGGCGATCCCCGGCACGCTCGTCAACCTGGCGGCGGGCGGTGGCGAACGCAACGCGGTGCGCTTCGGGCATCCTTCGGGCACGCTGCGCGTCGGCGCGGAAGCGCAGCTCGAGAACGGCGAGTGGACCGTCACCAAGGCGATCATGAGCCGCAGCGCGCGCGTGCTGATGGAAGGCTGGGTGCGGGTGCCGGGGGATGCGTTCTGACGGAGGCCGGTTGGTGCGGTGCAGATGCGGGCGGCTTCGGCCGCCCGCGTCGTTTTCGTCATCCGTGCAGGAACCGGCGCAGCGCGTCGTGGCTGAGGCGGCGTGCCGCTTCGGCCACGCGCGCGCCGGGCACGATGTCGAAACCGTGCACACCGCCGGGCAGCACATGCAGTTCGGTCGGCACGCCCGCGCGAAGCAGGCGCTGCGCGTAGTCGAGATTTTCGTCGAGGAACAGGTCGAGCGAGCCGACCGACAGGAACGCGGGCGGCAGGCCGTCGAGCCGCGTGGCGCGTGCGGCAGCAGCGTACGGCGACACGCCGTCGATGCCCGGCGCGTGACCGAGCAGCGCGCGCCAGCCGAACCGGTTGTTGGCCGCATGCCAGACGAACTCGCCGGCATGCGGGTGCGGCGTGCGCGTGCAGGTGCGATCGTCGAGCATCGGATAGATCAGGTGCTGGAACGCGAGCCGGCATTCGCCGCGGTCGCGTGCCAGCAGCGCCAGCGCGGCGGCGAGCCCGCCGCCCGCGCTTTCGCCGGCCACGCCGATCCGCGCTGCGTCGATGCCGAGCGCGTCGGCGTGGTGGAAGACCCACGCGAGCGCCGCGTAGCAGTCCTCGATCGCGCCGGGAAACACGGTTTCCGGCGCGAGGCGGTAGTCGATCGAGATCAGCGCGCAGCCGAGCTGCGTCACGAGCGACCGGTGCACGGCCTCGAGATCCTTCGCCGCGCCGCGCACGTAGCCGCCGCCGTGCATGTGGACGATCGCCGGGAGCGGTCGCGCGCCGGCCTCGGGCAGGTAGACGAGGACCGGCACGTCCGGCGCGCCGGCGGGACCGGGCACCGCGCGGCGTTCGAGCGTGCTGCCGGCGAGGTCGGGCGATGGCAGCGGCAGCACGCGTTCGCGCGACTGTACGAGGTTGTCGGCACTGAGCGTGACGGTCGGCCAGGCCGCGAGCAGCGGGCGGATTTCAGGATCGACGAGATGCAGGGTATCCAACGCATGGCTCCATCGCGACGGTGGGCCGCGCGCTCACAGCACGCTGCGCGCGACGACCCAACGGTGTACCTCGGTCGGGCCTTCGAAGATGCGCATCAACCGCGCTTCGCTGGCCATCTGCTGCAGCGGCATTTCCTTCGTCATGCCCATCGCGCCGAGCGTCTGCATCGCGTGATCGATGACGCTCGATGCCGTTTCGGTCGCGAACACCTTGACCATCGAGATCTGCGTGCGCGCGTCCTGCCCGGCGTCCACGCGCGCGGCCGCTTCGTAGGTCATGAGGCGGCACGCGTGGATTTGCGTGAGTGCGTCGGCGACCCACCACTGGACAGCCTGGCGTTCCGCGAGCGGCACGCCGAAGGTCGTGCGCTGTTTCGCATGGTCGCACAGCAGCGCGACCGCGCGCTCGGCGCGGCCGATGCACCAGGCGGCCATCTCCAGCCGCCGGTTCGCGAGCCGTGCCTGCATCGGCGCGAAACCGGCGCCTTCCCGGCCCAGCAGTTGAGCGGCGGGAATGCGGCAGTTCTCCAGCACGATTTCATAGGTGGACAGCCCGCCGATCATCGGGATCCGGCGCTCGATGATGAAGCCCGGCGTGTCGCGGTCGACGATGAACGCCGACATGCCTCCGCGCTTGCCTTTGCTCCGGTCGGTGAGCGCCATCACGATTGTCCAGTCGGCTTCGGTCGCATGGCTGATCCAGATCTTCCGGCCGTTCAGCACCCAGCTGTCGCCGTCACGCAAGGCCGTCGTGGACAACGCACTGGGATCCGAGCCGGCGCCCGGCTCGGAGATCGCCATCGCGGCACGCGTGACGCCGCGTGCGTACGGGGCGAGATAGCGCGCGCGCTGCGCGTCGTCGGCCACTTCGCACAGCATGCGCAGGTTCGGCGAGTCCGGCGGCAGGATGTACGGGGTCACAGTTGTGCCGATCGCTTCGTTCACGCCGACCATCGCGATGGCCGGCAGGTCGGCGCCGCCTGCGTCGAGCGGTGCGTCGAGCCCCCACAGGCCGAGCTGCCGCGAGCGCTCGTCGAGGTGCGCGCGCTCGTCGGCGAGCAGCCCGAAGCGCTGGCCGTCGGCCTCGCGCGCCATCACGGCCGCTTCGAGCGGAATCAGTTCGTCCTTCACGAAGCGTGCGACGAGGTCCCGGATCATCCGGTGATCGAGTTCGAGTTCGAAATTCATGAGAGTCGATGAGAGTGAGGGAGGAAATGCCGACGCGGTCAGCCCGCGTCCGGACGAGACGATGCGCGGGCGCGCAGCGTGCCGAGCAACGCGATGGCACCGGCCGCGAGCAGCGCGGCGTTGAAATAGAGTCCGCCGCGCATCGACCCGGTGGCCGTGTTGAGCACGCCCATCAGGAACGGGCTCGCGAACCCGCCGATCGCGCCGGACATCGTGATCGCCGCAATCGCGACCGCCATCGAGCGCTTCGGCAGCGCGAGTCCCGGCAGCACCCAGAACGCCGGTAGCGCCGCGGCATGCGTGGCGACCGCGAGGCAGAGCGCGAGCATCAGGTGCGGCGTGCCGCCGATGCTCGCCAGCCCGGCGAGCGCCGCCGCGCACGCGATCATTGCGATCGCGCCATGTCCGCGCCATTCGCGCCGGCGCTCGGTGCGCCAGCCCATCCCGAGCATGCCGACGATGCCGCACAGGTAGGGCAGCGCGGACAGCAGCCCGATCTGCATCGCGCCATGCAGGCCGCCGCGATGCAGGATTACGGGCATCCAGAACACCAGTGCATAGCCGGCGGCCGCGATCGCGAAATTGGCCGCGCACAGCAGCCAGAAATCGCGGTGGGCGAGCAGCGGCCGCGACGCGTTCGCATCGGGCGTGCCGGCTTCGGCTTGCGTGTGCGCGGCGCGTAGCGCGGCCTTGTCGGCGTCCGACAGCCAGCGTGCGTCGTCCGGCCGGTCATCGAGAACCCGCAGCGCGACGAGGCCGAGCACGCTGCTCGGCAGCCCTTCGACGAGGAACAGCCATTGCCAGCCGCTCAGGCCGGCGGCGCCGTCGAAGTACGAGAGGATGGCGCCCGACACGGGGCCGGCGATCATCCCCGCGAGGTACAGCGCCGTCATGAAGAGCGCGAACGCCTTCGCGCGTTGCTTCGGCGGATACCACGCGCCGAGATAGAACAGGATGCCGGGGAAGAACCCGGCCTCGAACACGCCGAGCAGGAAGCGGCACGCGTAGAACTGCGCGGGCGTCGTGACGAACATCGTCGCGGCCGAGCCGAGCCCCCACAGCACCATGATCCGTGCGATCGTCCTGCGTGCGCCGATCCGCGCAAGCAGTGCGTTGCTCGGGATCTCGAACGCCATGTAGCCGATGAAGAAGATGCCCGCGCCGAGCCCGTAGACGGCGTCGGAGAAGTGCAGTTCGGCCGCCATCTGCGCGTGCGCGAAGCCGATGTTGATCCGGTCGATGAACGACAGCGTGTAGCACAGGATCAGGAACGGCAGCAGCCGGCGCGAGATCCGGCGGTAGAGCACCGGCGTCGCGCCATCGTCGACGGCGGCCGGGTGGGTCGGAAGGGTCGGGGTCATGGACACTCCGTCAGAAGCGGTGAACGATGCCGAGCGCGAACACCTGTTCGGTGCCACCCGGTTGCGGCTGCAGGCCGACGACGACCGTGTTGCGGGCGTTGCCGCCGTTCTTCATATAGAGGTAGCGTGCGTAGAGCGACGTCCGCTTCGACAGCGGGTGGTCGTACCCGATGCCGAGCGCGGTCGCGTCGTTCGCCGAGCCTTTCACGTCGCGGCGCACGACCGACACGAGCACGCGATCGAGCGCACCGACGTCGATCGACGCGCCGGCACTCGCGGTCGAGAACGCGGGCAGGTTCGGCGCCGTGCCGACGCCATAGAGAAACGCGGCGTACAGCTTGACGTGCGCGAACGCGTAGTTGGCCGCGAACACGTAGTGGCGGGTCGTCGACGGGGACACGACGGGCGACGGGTTGCCGGCCGACGTGTCGCCCTGGAAGCCGGCGCCGACGTAGAGTCCGCCGATCCGGTACTGGAGCCCGGCGCCATAGTTGCGTCCGGCCTGCGTGGACAGCGCGTTCGGCGTCGGGAAGCCGTAGGTGGCCATCACGCGCAGGCCGTTCCAGTCGGGGCTCAGATACGACACCGCCTGGTTGAAGCGGGGAATCGGCGGCGTCGTGTTGGGGGTGATCGTGTCCGTCGACGTCGCGAGCAGCGCGAGCGGTGACAGCCGTTCGTTGAGCCCGAACGGATCGCCGTCATAGACGACGTAGAACGACGGCGTGTATTGCCGGCCGAGCCGGAGGTCGCCGTAGCGCGTGTCCTGCAGCGCGACATAGGCCTGCCGGTAGAACAGCGTGCCGCCCTGGAACGATCCGTCGGCCGGCGAGAAGCCGCTCTCCAGCACGAATTTCGTCGACGTGCCGCCGCCGAGATCCTCGACGCCCGTGAGCCCGAACCGGCTCGTCGACGCGCCGCCGCCGCTCTGCCGCACGCTCGACAGGCTGCCGATGCGATCGAATTCGACGTAGCTGTCGACGATCCCGTACAGCGTGACCGATGATGCGTGCGCCGATGTGGCGCATAGCACGCACGCGCCGACCAGGAATGCTTTCCGTTGCATGAAGGTGTCTCCGTTCCATGTTTTTTTCGCGCGCCCGCGTTCTGGGAGCGGTTGCGCGCGTGATGCCGCGGTGCTGCGCCGGGCTCAGCGTCCCTTGAACACCGGCTTGCGCTTCTCGAGGAACGCGCGGGCGCCCTCGATCCGGTCTTCGCTCGCATAGACGTCGGGGCCGACGTCCAGCCGCAGCGCAGCGGCTACCGGCAGCCCCTGGCTGCGTGTCGCGGTTTCCTTGATGCGGCGGATCGTGAGCGGCGCGTTCCCGGCGATCGTCTGCGCCAGTTCGCGCACGGTGTCGTCGAGTGCGGCGCCGGGGACGACGCGGTTCAGCAACCCGGCGCGCTGCGCCTCGTCCGCGTCGAAGCGGCGGCCCGTGAACAACAGCTCCATCGCGATCGCACGCGGCAGCATGCGCGGCAGCAGCACGCTCGCGAAGTTCGCGCCCATGCCGACGCGCGCTTCGGGCAATGCGAAGTACGCGTGGTCGGCGGCGATCCGCAGGTCGCACGCGAGCGCGATCTCGAAGCCGCCGCCGATCGCGTAGCCGTTGATCGCCGCGATGGTCGGCTTGCGCAGCTCGAGGATCAGCTCGTGCACGTTGCGTGCGAGCCCGCGCATCGGCTGCATGCCGCGCATCTCGGGGTCGCCGAGATCGACGCCCGCGCTGTACGCGCGTTCGCCCGCGCCGCGGATCACGATGACGCGGATCGACGGGTTGTCGTCGAGCGTGACGAGTTCGTCGCACAGCAGCCGGATCGCTTCGGCGGACAGTGCATTGGCGACGTGCGGTCGACGGATCGTCAGCCACGCGATGCCGCTTTCGTCGTTGCGCAGGATCGACGGGGCGTCGTCGCCCGTCAGCGAAGAGAACGCGCCGGATGGGGTCATGACGCGCTCCCGGTGGCGTCCGCACGCGTGTCGTGGAGCACGCCCGCTTGCCGCAGCGCGTCCCGGCGCGGCGCGTCGATGCCGAGCGCGTCGAGCACGGTGTCGGTGTCGGCGGCGAACGGCCGGGGCGGCCGGCGTATCGATCCGGGCGTGCGCGAGAGTTTGGCGGGGACGCCCGCGCCGGTGTACGTGTCGGTCTGGACGAACATCGCGTTGTGCGCGGCTTGCGGGTGGCCGAACGCATCGGCGACGGTGTTCACCGGGCCCGTCGCGACGCCGGCGTTCAGCAGCCGCTCGACGATGTCGTCGGCATGCAGTTCGGCGGTCAGCTGGCCGAGCAGCGTATCGAGCGCATCGCGATGCGCGACGCGCTTCGCGTTGGTCGCGAACCGGGGATCGCGCGCCAGCTCGGGCACGCCGAGCGTTTCGACGAGCCGCGCGAACGTGCGGTTGTTGCCGGCGCCGGTCGAGATCGGCTTGTCCTTGCACGGATAGACGCCGTACGGCGCGATCGCGCCATACACGTTGCCGGTCGCGACGGGCACGTCGCCGGTCGCCATCCAGGTCGTGCTGACCGGATGCAGCATCGACAGCGCGGTGCTGAACAGGTCGATGTCGACGTGCTGCCCGAGACCGGAGCGGGTCCGTTCGACCAGCGCGAGCAGGACGCTCGACACGGCGCTCAGGCCCGCCGCGTAGTCGACGACCGGGAACGGTACCTTCAGCGGCATGCCGCCCGGTTCGCCGTTGATCGACATGAAGCCGGCGAGACCCTGCGCGACGGCGTCGTAGCCCGGAAACCGCGCCAGCGGGCCGTCGGTGCCGTATCCGGAGATCGAGCAGTGGACGAGGCGCGGGAAGCGCTCGCGCAGGCAGTCTTCGTAGCCGATGCCCCAGCGTTCGAGCGTGCCCTGCTTGAAGTTGTCGATCAGCACGTCGGCCGTGTCGAGCAGGCGGAACAGCACGTCGCGCCCGTCCGGATGCGACAGGTCGAGCGCGAGATTGCGCTTGTTGCGGTTGAGCCCCCAGTAGTAGCTGGAGATACCGTTCGGCATCGCGGGCCCCCAGTCGCGCGTTTCGTCGCCCTGCGGCGGTTCGATCTTGATGACGTCCGCGCCGTGGTCGGCGAGCGTCTGCGCGCAGAACGGCCCGGCGTAGACGCGGCTCAGGTCGACCACGCGCACGCCTGCGAGTGCGCCTTCGTGACTGCTTGTCATGACGATGTTTCCTTCGATGTGGGATTCGGCTGGCCGGCATGCCGGCATGCGATGCGTCGCGGTTTCAACCGCGCGCGGCGAACAGTGCATTCACGGCTTCGCGGTGTTCGGGGGTGGCGTGCGCGAACGCCTGGTACGACGCCGACAGGTCGAGCAGCGTGTCGAGGCTCGCGTGGCGGCCTTCGCGCAGCAGCCGCTTGGTCAGGCGCAGCGCGGTGCCCGAATGCCGGGCGATGCGGCCGGCCAGTTCGTGCGCGTATGCCAGGAGGTCGCCATCGGGAACGACGCGCGACACGAGCCCGCAGCGCAGCGCGGCCTGTGCGTCCAGCGCATCGCCCGTGAACGACATTTCCGCGGCGACGGCGGCGCCGACGATCTGCGGCAGAAACCACGCGCCGCCGTCGCCGGGCACGAGGCCGAGGGCGATGAAGCTCTCGGCGAAGCGGGCGTGCTCGGCGGCGATGCGGATGTCGCACATGCACGCGAGGTCGGTGCCGGCGCCGATGGCCGGACCGTTGATCGCCGCGATGGCCGGCACTTCGAGATGCTGGAATGCATGCGCCAGCCGCTGGATGCCGCGGCGATAGCGCGTCCGGATCGCCGCGAGGTCGTGCGGGTCCGATTCCATGAACGCGCGCATCGCCTTCACGTTGCCGCCCGACGAGAACGTCGTGCCGGCGCCGGTCAGGACCAGCACGCGGATCGATTCGTCGCGGTTCGCGTCGTCGCAGCATTCGGTCAGCGCGTCGATCGCATCGATGTCCGAAATGGCGTTGCGAGTTTCCGGACGGTTCATCGTGACGGTCAGGATCGGTCCCTGCCGTTCACGGATCAGAAAGGCTGTCATGGTGTCTCCGAGAGTTCTGTCCCGCGGGGCTTCACGCCGCGGGCCGAAGCCTAGTATCGTCACGACGGTTGGCGGCGGGAAATTCCGTTCCACATATGTGGAGGGCTCGCCCGGTGGCGTGAGGAGACGACGGGATGAGCGGAAACGTGGTCAAGAGCGCGGCGCGCGTGTTCGAAGTGCTGGAGCTGTTCAGCGCATTGCAGCGGCCGCTGACCGTGCGGGAGATCGCCACGCGCTGCGGCTATCCGGGCTCGAGTGCGGCGGCGTTGCTGACCAGCATGAAGGCGCTCGGCTATCTCGCGTACGACGACGCCACCCATACGTATGCGCCCACTGCGCGGCTCGTCAATCTCGGCGAAGCGCTCGTCGATTCGACGGCAGGCAGCCGGCGGCACTGGCATGCCGTCGCCAAGCGGCTGGCGGTCCGCACGCGGGAGGCCGTCGTGACCGCGGTGCAGAGCGACTTGTACGTGCAGTACATCGATGCGGTCGAGGGCGCGCATACGATTCCGATCCAGTTCTACGCACCGATCGGTACGCGTCGCGAGATCTGCATGTCGAGCCTCGGCTGGGCACTATTGAGCCTGCAGCCGGACAGCGCGATCCGCCGGCTCGTGTCGCGCAGCATCCGCCGGCTCGGCAAGTCGGGCCGGACGATCGACGAGGATGTCGTGCTCGACAAGGTCGAACAGACGCGCCGGTTCGGCTATTCCTATTCGGCGCATACGGTCACGCAGGGCGCCGCGATGATCTCGATGGTGATCGCGGACGGCTGGAACGGCCTGCCGCTGGCCATGGGTGTGGCCGGGCCGGTCGAGCGGATCGACGCGCAGCGCGACGCGATCGTGCGGGCGATGCGGGAGACGCTGGCCGGGCAGGGGCCGGATGCCGCGGCAGGCTAGCCGGCCGGGGCTGGCGTGCACAGGCATTCGCATAGAATCGGGAGGTTTCGTTGCTCCTGTCCCGGCTGCATTTCAGCGAGGTCGCCATGCCATTGAACACGCCGCTTTCCGGCATCCACATCGTCGAATTCGAAGGTCTCGGCCCCGGCCCGCTCGCGGGCTGGATGCTCGCCGGAATGGGTGCGCGGATCACACTGATCGCGCGCCCGTCCGGCCGCACCAGTGCGCCGGACGCGCTGCGGGCCCGAGACGGCGATCTGCTGCGCGAAGGCAAGACGATCGTCGAACTCGACCTGAAGGCGCCGGCCGGCCGCGCTGCCGCGCTCGACCTGATCGCGCAGGCCGACGCGCTGATCGAGGGCTTGCGCCCCGGCGTGATGGAGCGGCTCGGCCTCGGGCCTGACGATTGCGCACGCCGCAATCCGACGCTCGTGTACGGCCGGATGACCGGCTGGGGCCAGCACGGCCCCCTCGCGGCCGCGGCCGGACACGACTTGAACTACGTCGCGTTGACGGGGCTGCTGTCGCTGTCTGCACCGCGCGACGGCCGGCCGGGGTTGCCGCCGACCGTCGTCGGCGACGCGGGCGGCGCGCTCGGGCTCGCGTTCGGAATCGTCTGCGCGTTGCTCGACGTGCGCGGCGGCGGCCCTGGGCGCGTGGTCGACGGCGCGATCGTCGACATCGTGTCGATGCTCGGTTCGCTGGCGCTGTGGGCGCGCGCGAACGGGCAACTCGACGGCGCGCAGCCGAGCCTCTTTCACGACGCGCCGTTCTACGACGTGTACCGCTGCGCGGATGGCGAATGCGTGACGATCGGCGCGCTGGAGCCGCCGTTCTATGCGCTGCTGGTCGAGCGGCTCGGGCTGACCGACGTCGATCCGGCGTCGCAGTACGACCGCGCGCGCTGGCCCGCGCTGAAGGCACGCTTCGCCGACGTGTTCGCGCAGCAGCCGTCCGCGCACTGGTGCGCGCTGCTGGAGGGGACCGATGTGTGTTTTGCGCCGCTGCTGAGCGTGGCCGACGCGGCCGCGCATCCGCACAACGCGGCACGCGGGATCTATCGTACGGATGAGAACGGCAACGTGCGGGCGCGCGTGGCGCCGCGGTTTCTGCCGTTGACGGGGGACGGGGCGGGTTAGCGCGAAACCGGCTGCCGGCCGCTCACGCCGTCTCCTCCGGCGCATCCGGCATCTTGCCGTCGCCGACGCGGTTGATCGTGCCCTGCGCGATCGCGACGAGCCGCTCGTGATCGCCGTCGATGACGAACACATGACACTGGCAGGTCGCATGATTCCGGCCCGCGTAAATGAGCTTCCCGCGGGCGACGAGCGTGCCGTTCACGGCCGGCCGCAGGTAGTTGATCTTGTATTCGGCGGTGATCACGCGCGGGCCGAGCGCCAGCGCGCCGGCGAACGTCAGCGCGTTGTCCGCGAGATAGCTGATGACGCCGCCGTGCACGAAACCGTGCTGCTGCCGCAGTTCCTCGCGCACGGGCAGGCACAGCGACACCTCGTTGTCGCCGATGTGCATCAGCTCCGTGCCCAGCAGCATGCTGAACGGTTGCGCACGCAATGCGCCGCGCGCGTGATCCGTGATGTCGGTCATCGAACTTCCCTCGAAATGAGTGCCCGCTTGCGCTGAACTCTAGGAAGGGGGATGCGGATAAGCAAGGAAATTCGTCCGCGTTTCCTGCAAATTCTGGCGCGATGCGACGCGATTATTGCGTCGAATGCCAGAGATATCCCTGTTTGCGGGCCATTCCGCGGAAATGCGCGGGCAACGTGCGCGTTGCCGCCATCCGTTCCTAAAGTCCGACGAAGAAATGCCGCTAATGCCGGGGCATTGCCTCATCGTCCGCTTTCCAGGAATCTCCCCCATGTTCGGAAAAATCAAGCTCGCGTCGGGTCTGCTCGGCGTGTTGACCGTGTTCTGCCTGTTCCTGTTCGCGATCGAGGCGCTCGGCTTCTGGGCGCTCAAGTCGACGCGCAGCGGCGTCGACGATCTGTCGAACATCGCGATCACGCAGGTCGATGCGGCCAGCCAGGCGACCCAGCAGCTGCTCGACGCGCGTATCAACCTGTCGCGCGCCGGCACGCGGATGGTGCGCGGCGGCCCGAAGCCGGAAGACATCATCCGCCATGCCGGCGCGTCGCTCGCGGAGGCGGACAAGGCGTTCGCCGCGCTGACGGCTGCGCAGCCGGTCGACGATACCAACCGCGCGCGCGTCGCGGCGCTCGTCGAGCGCTATCGTGCGCTGCGCGGCGCGCTGGGCGAACTCGTGCAGTTCCTCGACGCCGACAACATCCAGGCATTCCTCGATCAGCCGACGCAGAGCATCCAGGACGCCTATATCGCCGAGTTGCGCCGCTTCACCGACTACGGCGGCGCATCGAGCCGCACGGCGCTCGACACGATCGACGGCGGCATGCTCTGGTTCAAGTCGGTCGGCATCGTGCTGCTGGTGGCGATGCTCGTGGCGAGCGCGGCGATCTACGCGGCCGCGCGGCGCGTGGTCGTCGCGCCGCTGGAAGAAGCCGGCCGCCATTTCGAGCGGATCGCGCAGGGCCGGCTCGATGAAGTCGTGCGGGCGGGCGGCGTGTTCGAGATCGACCGGATGCTGCGCAGCCTTGCCGCGATGCAGACGAGCATCGCGGGCACCGTGCGCACGGTGCGCCACGCGTCCGACGCGATCCACCTCGGCGCGGGCGAGATCGCGGGCGGCAACGCCGACCTGTCGGCGCGCACCGGCACCCAGGCCGCGTCGCTCGAGGAAACGGCCGCGAGCATGGAGGAACTGACGGCGACCGTCCGGCAGAACACCGACAGCGCACGCGCGGCGAGCGCGCTGGCCGACGCGGCGCTCGAGGCGACGAGCCACGGCGGCGGCGTGGTCGACAACGTGATCGACCGGATGCGCGGCATCGCGCAGAGCTCGGGGCGGATCGCGGAGATCATCTCGGTGATCGACGGCATCGCGTTCCAGACCAACATCCTTGCGCTGAACGCAGCCGTGGAAGCCGCGCGCGCCGGCGAACAGGGGCGCGGCTTTGCGGTCGTCGCGGGCGAAGTGCGCTCGCTCGCGCAGCGCAGCGCGCAATCGGCGAAGGAGATCAAGGCGCTGATCGAGGATTCGGTCGCGCAGATCAACGGCGGGGCGGAACTCGTCGAGCGCGCCGGCGACGCGATGCGCACGGTGTCGGCGTCGATCACGCGCGTCGTGCAGACGATGTCCGAGATCACCGCGGCATCGGTCGAGCAGAGCGTCGGGATCGAGCAGGTGAACCAGGCCGTCACGCAGATGGATCAGCTCACGCAGCAGAACGCGGCGCTGGTGGAGGAGGTCGCGGCGGCGGCCGCGTCGCTGAACGACCAGACCGCGCACCTGATGCAGGCGGTGTCGGTGTTCGAACTGGGCGATGGCCGCGCCGCACGCGGCGAACGCGCGGCGCTGTCGGCCGCCGGGACGGGTTACGAAGCGGCCGGCAGCGCCGCGTAGGCGGTCGCGAGGTGGTAGGGCGTCGTCGACGGCATGTCGGCACGCGACACCTGCCCGTCCGCCGTCTTGCACTCGAACCAGCCGCGCGGATGCAGGAAACGCGCGGCGAAGCGTTCGATCTGCCGCGCGAGCGGCGCGGAGGCCGGCGTGCCGCCGTGCGTCGCGAGCGCGCGCAGGTATTCGGTCTGCGCCCAGATCCGCTGCGCGCCGTCGATGCACGCGCCTTGCGCGTCGAGCGACGCGCAGACGCCGCCTGTCTGCGCATCGACGCCGTATTGCTCCGCGAACGCGAACGCGCGCGCCAGCGCGCCGGGGAGCCCGGTCTGCGCGAGCCGCGCGCCGGCCGCATCGACCAGGTAGAACCACTCGAACTGATGGCCGGGCTCGAAACGGTTGTCTGCCGCGCCGAGCGGCAGCTCGGCCACGCAGCCGGTCACGGTGTCGACGAACGTGCGCTCGACGGCTTGCGCGGTGTGCGCGAGCGCGTCGTCGAATGCCGTATCGCCGAATGCATCGGCAGCCGCAAGCCACGCTTCGGTCAGGTGCATCAGCGGATTCTGCAGCGCCCCGCTGCCGGATGACGAGAAATCGGCGTGGCGCGCCGCGTCGAGCAGCGCATCGCCGGCGCGCGGCGCGAAACGGTCCTGAATCAGCGCGGCGGTCTCCTCGGCCGCCTGGCGCGCGGCGGCGTCGCCCGATGCCGCATACCACGCGGCACACGCGAATACGATGAAGGCGTGCGTGTAGAGATCCTTGGTCGTGTCGAGCGGCGCGCCCTGCGCGTCCACGCTGTAGATCCAGCCACCGTGGCGTGTATCGCGAAAGCGCCGGCCCAGCGCATCGAACAGCGTGGCCGCGTGCGCGGTGTCGCGGGCCTGCGCGAACACGAACAGTTGCCGGGCGCAGGCCATTGCGCGATAACGGCTCACGGGCAGCGGCGCGTGGGTGGCCGGATCGACGGCTTCGAACGGCAGTTGTAATGTGTGGTCGAACCCTGAACCCCGCCAGATCGGCAAGACGACGTGCGCGAAATGGTGGCGCAGCTGGGCGGCCTGGGCGGAAGCGGAGTCGAAAACGGACATGACGGGGTTGAGCGCTGGGTTCGAAACGTGTCGGCGCGGCCCGGAGGATCGGCGCGGCCGAGGCCAAGGATAAAACATTCCGCACGGCCGGCACCAAAAAAAGGAGATAAATCGCATGCTGAGCAACCTGGAACTCGTGATGCGGCTCGTTCTCGCGGCGGCGCTCGGCAGCGTCATCGGCTTCGAGCGCGAGCGCCTGTCGTGGGCGGCCGGCCTGCGCACGCACATGCTCGTTTGCGTCGGTTCGACGTTGATCATGATCGTGTCGGCGTTCGGGTTCGCCGACGTGCTCGGCAGCAGCGAGCACATCGTGCTCGATCCGTCGCGGATCGCCGCGCAGGTCGTGTCGGGCATCGGCTTCCTCGGCGCGGGCTCGATCCTGCTACGCGGCGAGATCGTGCGCGGGCTGACGACGGCCGCGAGCCTGTGGTCGGTCGCCGCGATCGGTCTCGCGGTGGGCGGCGGGCTCTACGTCGCGGCGATTTCGGCGACGATCATCATCCTGATCATCCTGGCCGGCATCAAGCCGCTGGAGCGGCGCTACTTCACGGTGCGCCAGCGGCGCCAGGTCGCGCTGACGGTCGTGAGCGGCGCGCTGACGTTCGATTCGCTGCACGCGGCGCTCGGCCCGGACAGTGCGCGCGTGAAGCAGTTCATCGTGCAGCGCGCCGACGACACGGGCGAGCACGACGAGGTGCGTATCGCGCTCGCGCGGGTGTCGGAACTCGAATACCAGGCGATCTGCGACAAGCTGCGCGCGCTGAAGGGCGTCACGCGTTTCGAAGAGGGTAACGGGCTGTCGGGCGACGAATAGGCTGAATCGGCAACGGGGCATGCGACAATGGCCGACCACCGATTCCGTTCGACATCCGGTTCCGCGCCCGCGGGCCCCGCCATCCGATTTCCATTCCAGAATCTGTACGTCCGGAGCGCCGACGATCTCGCGATCGATGTTCGCGAGCATGAACGGGATCGAGGGATGCCGCAGCACGGCGTTCACGCGCCGAACCCGGTTGCCGGTCTGCTTCGTGTACGACGCTGCTACGATCGGCTCTAGTAGCGTTCCCCAATACGTCGGCGACGTCGTATCGTCCGGATCGGGACGAGGAAGGCCGTCGGCACGACCGGTTTTGTCGAGCCACAATTCCAGTGCGCTCATGTAGGGGTTGAGGCCGACCGCAGCGGCGGCATCCGATCCGCCGATGCCGGTTCTGCGCACGGCGAGCCAGTCGTCGCGACTTAGTTCTTGCGTCTTGACGAGCTTCAGTGCGGGCTTACGTGCACGGGGTGGTTCAGGGTGAGGTGTCGTCATGGTTTACTCCGAAAACAAAAAAGCCCGGCAGAGCGAATCTGACCGGGCGAGAGGTGAGGGGGGACGCGAGCTATTCGGAACCGATACGGCGAAGGGCGTCTTGCAATGCGTCGTGCGCGAATGTCACGAGCTTGCCGTTTCCGAGGTGGACAGTCGTACCCTGAGGTTTGATTTGCAGAATCGTGACGTAACGGCCGCCGAACCGTAACCCTGCTCCGCGCGGAATCTGAATTCGCATGTCGACGGCCAGAGGCGAAGTCGGCTTGGTCATGCGACAAGCTTCATCGCCTCGTCCCAGGCACGCTCCTTGAGCGTTGCACCCGCGCCGAACCAGGCTGCATCGAGGCGGTGATCGTCACTACGTGCGCGGCGATGATGATCCACGTACTCGGTGACTGCGTTGAGCAATCCCCACGCCGTACCTGACGCAGACGCCAGATCCGAACCTTTCCCGCGTCCGGCATAGAGCTGCCCCACTGCCTTGATTGCGCGCTCGTTGACGGCAACCGTGTCGCGATCGGGGAGATTGGCGGTCGAGTAGGTCAGTACGCGGCGCAGGAACGCTTCGGCCGCCGAGTCCGTCACCTTGCGTTCGGAGAGCGCCTTGGTGCGAACCATGAACGCGTCCCAGGTGGAGACGGCGATGCCGAGCTGGCGCTTCACGGCGGTGGCATCAAACTGAGAGCGGTGCGACACCTTGATCGCGCCAGCACTGTTCCCCAGGGCGATTTGCAACGTATTGTTGCAGACGACACGTACCGATGTGAATTGTGCCGTGGTGGCGAGCGTGCCGTCGCAGGCCGTCGCAAGCAGGAGGTAGCCGTTGACCTCATCCTTGCCTTTGAGACTGCCGGACTGCCCCGTGCGTGCGAGCGCCCAGAGCTTGCGGCCTTCTTTCAACACACCGGCCGTCTCGAGCTGGAACCCGCCGATTTCCGTCAGATCGCGATAGAACTCCAGAATCTCTTCAGGCTGCACGACTTGATAGCGCGCCGACACGACGGACAACGGTGCTTTGTTGTCGGATCGGTACAGCACCTTCTGTTCCGGAAACGCGTGGATCGAGCCGACACTACGATTGCCTGCAGCGACGAAACGAACTTCGGCTTCTTCGATCCGCCAGTCCATGCCGGCGGCACGCCTCCAGACTTCGAGCGGTTGTTTCGGGGCGAGCTTGTTTCCAAGACCGTGCCAGGGTTCGGCACCTGCGTAGGCCATCGATTGAACGAGATGCATGGTTGCTCCTTGAAAATAGACGAGGGCATACAGTCCGGCGAGCGCCGGACGGAAAGGGAGTCGGGGGAGGATGACGAGAGGGAGGCGAGCCGTTCAGCTCAGTGAGGCACTGAAGGCGTGGCCGCACGCGAGACAGACGTGGTTGTCCAAAACGCTGTCATCGATTGCTGCGCCGACAGCGGACCCGGCCGCGCAGCCCGCGGTGCTGCCGACGAGGCCGGCAATCACAGCACCGGCGAGTCCGCCGAAGACCGTGCCGAGTGGCCCGGCGATCGAGCCAACGACCGCACCGGTCTCCGCGCCAGCGAGCGCGGCGGCCTTGGCCGGAGTTGGATCGGGCTTACCCGGTTCGCCCATCAGCGATTCGATCGCGTCGTGCAGGTCGTGGCGAGCTTCGGTCACGGGGGATGCGTAGGCGGATTCTTCGCGCCGACTGAACGGAGGGTAGCTATCGCCCGATTCGGCGCTGGCTTCTTGCGCGGCGTGGAAAACGTGATCGTGGTAAGGCGCGTACGCTTCCCATTCGTCGAATTCATCGACCGGAATAGGGGCTGGGGAAGTAGGCGGTGTCGACGAGTTTGGACGGGCAGGACGGTCCTTCGTTGTCAACCAGTAGAAGCCGAACCCGAACATGGCGACGAGAACGAGCCCGAGGCCGATTTGGATGACGAGGTAGAGCGTGGGATTCACGAAAACTCCTGAGCAAAATGCGCCGACATTGGATTGCGTCAGCGGAGCGGCCGTAGCTGGTCGTGTTCAGGAAAGTGATATGTGATTTAAAAAATCTGGCTCACGAAAAATCGGAATTTTTTGCCTGAAAGATTGTGAGATTTCGGCAATTTCACGCCCGAACGTCAGGCCGTCAATTTATTTGAGATAGGTCGGTGCGAGAGGTGCCCTATCGTCTTGTTCCGAAAGGCATTTATAATCAGCCCTCGGCAGAAACCCCACCTGAATACCAACCAAGGGAAAGCTGCATGGGCCACACCGCACTTTATAAGACGTTGCGTCTGGGCGACGCGCAATACAATCGTCTTGTCAAACTCGACACGCCGCTTGGCGTCGACTGGTTATTGCCGCTCTATGTGAAAGGGACGGCTCGACTCGGTCGCGATTACGAATTCGTGATTGATGCCGTTTCACCACGCGGTAGCCAGATTGAACTGAGTGCGCTACTCGCCAAGCCGGTCACGCTCTGGATCCAGCAGACGGACGGCTCATACATGCCGATCCATGGCTACGTTCACCGGTTCAGCCGGCTGGGAGCGGATGGACCGTTGACTTTTTACAAACTGGCGTTCTCGTCCTGGCTCTATTTCTTGCGCCTGCGCCGCGACATGCGTGACTGGCAGGAGCAGAACGGCGAGCAGATTCTGGTGGACGTTTTCAACGAGCACCCGCAAGCGCGGGGCGCGTTCCGTGTCGATCTGCACAAGCCGCTGCCGTCCTATTCGAATCGCGTGCAGTGGGAATACGACCTGAATTTCGTCTATCGCAGCATGGAGGAGGTAGGCGTATTTCCGTACTTCGAGCAAGCCGAAAATGGCCGATCGCACACGATGGTTGTGACGGACGACGTTTATTTCGTCCCTCAACTGAAACAACCCGTTGTCGAGTTCGGTCCTACGGAAATCAGTGGGGAACTGGACGGGTTCGCGCAGTGGAAGGAGCAGCTTCAGATCGACAGTGCGCAGCTGACGTCGCGCTCGTTCGACTATAAGCGCCCCGATCTCCCTCGGCAGGTACAGGGCGTGACGGATGTGAACGGCGAGTTGCCGACCGATGGGGAAATCTACGATTACCCTGGCGCGTACATGTGGTCGGATCGTGAGCAAGGTGAGCGTCTTGCCCAGGTTCGGCTTGAAGAGCGCAAATCGCGGATGAAACGTTTTCATGGAATAGGCGGCTTGCGCTGCGCGATGCCGGGGCGGCGCTTCGAGCTTCGTGGTCATCCGGTGCATGATTCAGGCAGTCAACCGGATCGCGAATTCGTTCTGCTCGGGGTTGATTGGCTGATTTGCAATAACCTGCCTGGTCTGGACGAGGCGGACCAATTTCCCGACGGACTGGCTGCGGAAGTTGCGCAAGCGAAAGCTGGCGCGACGGTTCGCCACGCAGACGGCAGCGAAGGTTTCTTTCAGGTGGTGGTCGAGGCGCAACCGCGCAACGTCCCGTTCCGTAGCCCGTTCGAACACAAGAAGCCGGTGATGCAGTTGCAGAATGCAATCGTCGCCGGGCCGAGCGGGGAAGAGGTGTATACCGATTCGCTGAACCGGGTGAAGGTGTGGTTCCACTGGAATCGCCGCAATGGCCAGGATGAACGTGCATCGTGCTGGGTGCGCCCGACGTTTCTTGATGCCGGCTCCAATCGTGGTGGGATTCAACCACTACGCAAGGGCGACGAAGTGGTCGTCGGTTTCATGGAAGGTGACTGCGACCGGCCCGTCATCATCGCGAGAATGTACGGGGGGGCTACGCAGCCGGTGTGGCACACGAATGGTTTGCTGTCCGGCCAACGCTCGCGTGAGTACGGCGGTACCGGCTACAACCAGCTCGTAATGGACGACTCGACGCAGCAGAATCGGGTTCACCTTTACTCGAGCAGCTATCAGTCCCACTTGCACCTAGGGTACCTGATCCAGCAGACCGACAATACGCGCGGTGCTTTCCTCGGGAGCGGGTTCGATCTCAAATCAGACGCCTACGGCGCCATCCGGGCGGGGCAGGGCTTGTTCGTATCTACCCACCCGACAGCGGCAAATCAGCCGTTGAACGTAACGGCTGCGTCCGAGCAGTTAGCCAGTGCGGAAACCGTTGTGGATTTGACGTCGCAGGCGAGCTCGGCGAATCAGGCCGAAAGTTTGCAGGAAGGGCAGGACGCACTCAAGAAGTTCACCGATGCGACGCACTATAGCGTGAGCGGCGGCGCTGGCAGCGGCGGTCGTACGGGCGGCGGAGGCACGGGTAACGCGAATGGCTTTTCGACACCGATCATGCTGATGGCGAGTCCTGCGGGCTTGGGGCTGTCGACTCAGGATTCAGCACAACTGACGGCCAATCAGCAAGTCAATATCGTCAGCGGTAAGAGCACGCACGTGGCGGCCGGCAAATCGCTGATCGTAAGTGTAATGGAGAAGATTAGCCTGTTCGCGCAGAACGCAGGGATCAAGCTCTTTGCGTCCAAGGGCAAGGTCGAAATTCAGGCGCAGAGCGACGAGATGAAGCTCGCCGCGCTCAACGACGTGACGATCACGAGTTCGAACGGGAAAGTCGTGATTTCGGCGGAGAAGGAGATCTGGATCGGCGCGGGCGGATCGTACATCAAGATCACGCCTGATCTGATCGAGAACGGGACGAGCGGGCAGATTCTCGAGAAGTGTGCGAATTGGGACAAACCGGGAGCGTCTTCGATGCGCCTGCCTGCACAGATTGCCAGCGTGCCGAAGGGCTGTTCGTGGAAGACTGCTGCGGCCTCAGCCGATAGCGCGTCAAGTATCGTATTGGAGTGACTGGATGGAAGCGTTCGAACCGCTTGAAGACGCGAACCGTAAGTCCGTCGACTCGATGGTGAGTGTCTTGCGTGCCTATTTCGACCAGCACAATGAATCGCGCTGTTGTCTCGTTGTCGATCCGAGCCAGCGTCCGTTGCCTCAAAGCGACGAAGGCGCACCGTCGTTCGATGATCAGCCTAGCGCCGTCATCACGATTGCACACGAGGCCTTTCCTGGAGATCGTTGCCCATATTTGATCGAATTGAATTTATCGACATCCGAAGGTGTAGCGTTGTTGGTTGAAAGCGTTCGGGTAGCCTTCGCGGATCGACAACCGGACGCGGTAGCAAAGGGGCTGGGGCAGCGAATTGGAGGCTGGTTGGCGAGCGATGCGGCACTAGAACAGATCGCCGGATACTGGTCGGATAACGTACTGCAGATCGACGATCAGGGGCGCCGATGCGCGTTGCGCTTCTACGACGCTCGTGCGCTGAGCCTGATGTGGCCGATTCTGTCGGATGGGCAAAAGCGGGCGTTGCTGGGCCCGGTCAAGGCCTGGCACGCGTTGGATGCACGTGCAAAGCCATGTGTCTATGCGTCGGAAACTGCGTTGCGTACCGAACTGGATCTGACTGATAGGCAGTGGTCTGACATCCACCGCCATGGGCTAATTAATCGAGCGCTCGCATTGCATATGCTGGCTACACAGCGGCAGCCGCAATCTAGCGAAGTGGAGACTGCGATTGCGAGCGCGACCCGTGCGGAACAGCATGGACTTGTTGATCGCGAGGACAAAATCGCATTCATCGGTCATGCGCTGACATGGCATCCATATTTCGATCGTCATCCGAGCGTTGCGCACGCATTGCGCCAGCGTGCATCGGACGAGTTCTATACGGCGGCAGTCGGTGAATTGAGCGAAGACGAAATCGAAGAGATTCGACGCGGGATGTGGTACGACGAGTCGGTGACCGTTTCGTCTTCCTAGCCTCAGCAGAACAAATCTAACTCCCATATCGAGAGAGCGAATGGATACAGCAAACCAGTGCGACAACTGCGAAAAGACGGGGCTACCTATCTTGCCGGTTCGGTACACGGTCGTGCCGAATACCGTTGCGGCAAAATTGCCAGCTGGCATTGGCGGGCACGGGGTGACCGACGTCAAACTTACGGAACACCGATACGCGGTGCGCACGTTGCGTGCAGGTTGGGTGTATCTGTTCTACGTAAAGGGTGCGCGAGGCAGCAACTACTGGGAAGCATACAACGTGACGGAGGACGGGCGTTTGTGGAAGCAGTCGCTCCCGTTACCGGCCGAGCCGACGACTCATCCCGCGTGCGCAAAGAAAGCAATCGCAGTGCCGATGGACATCATTGCGATCGAGAGGCCGGAGAAGTGTACCGACCGTGTGTATATCGCGTTTTCGCAGCATGCGTGGCATCGCGATACGTTCGAGCTGTACAAGAAAGATGCAACGCTTCGTCAGCAACGTATGCAATGGATCGAACCGTCGAAATGGATCTCGACCGGCCACGATGCGCAAGGGCACGCTGTCGTTGCAACCCAACAAGGCATCGATGACGTCATCGAATATATGCCGGGTCTCGATCCCAAACTGTTGCAGCCACCTACGCAGACGCTTAGCGACGAAACTGGCAAATACAAGCCGGAAGTAATGCGTCAGGAGACGACCTGTTACCCGCTGCATATTCGTCAGGCTTCTCCTGGGTCGGCCAGTGACGCGTTGATCAGAGTGATGAGCGACGTCGGCCAGCTCGATAAGGGCAAGCATCATCCACCGATGCTGTTGGCATTGTGGGACGGTATCGGGAACGTTCATGAATTGAATGGCTTCCGAAACGACGCTGGGAGCTGGCTGCTGACGTACACGCGTGAGCGAGTGAGACAGATCGATGCGCTCGAGTCGATTACTGCTGCGGAAGGAGCGGTACGCAACGGTGCAGTCGAGTCGAAAAGCCGCTCGCGATCGGCGTGGACGGCCGGTTGGGAAGCGATGAAGAATAATCCGTATGCTGCAGACGGGGTTCCTGATGCTCTGGTTGTATCCCCGGAACAGCAAGCGATGTCCGATCAGAAAATTGCAGCCGCTGGAGTGATCACACCGGCCGAGGCAAAGAAGATAGGCGATGCCGCTTGGCCGAAGTATTACGGCAAACTCGACCCACGCACGCTGGGCGTGTTTCGGCCGTGGTACGAGTCAGTGCAGAAGGCCTCGCACCAGTTGCAGGCCATTCGAACGCCGGATGTTGGCGCGTGGTTGAAGGCCTCGACGTTCCTGGTCACGCTGCACGATTATCACGAAAACGATTTCGACGATGGGCTGGCCTTTGCCGCCGTCATCGATGGTGCGTTGTGGGGTTTACCGTCGGAGGAAAAGGGCGCCAAGTTGATTGAAGATTTGGTCAACAACATGGACCCCACGCAACCGTCGAGTCTGGTCTGGCGGGCATATGCGTACAACCAGCAGGATCAGAAGGAGGAAATCAAGGCGCTGCTGGCGAAGGCTACTGAATATAAGGCGCAGCCGCCGAGTGTTGGGGATCAGGTCAGCCATTGGGCCGACTTTGTGTCATCGTATCTCATCAAGAATGCGAAGGCGTTCCTGAAGTTTTGCGACAAGATGACGGATGTGCTGAAGCGGGGGACAACGGCCGCGTCGGGTTCGGAGTATGTGGTGAAAGGAGTTCATGCCGATCAGCTCGCCGTGACGATGGGCAATGGCCTGTTCAAATGGAGTAAAAGTGCGGAATTGGCTGATAGCGTCGGCATGTACCTGATTCGTGGCACGTTGATGATACGAGGCGGGATTGCGCAGGCGGACACATTCAAGCTCATCAAGGCCGCGATTGCGGCCGAGCCCGCGATGCGCCTGGCTTTGCAGATGGGTTATCGCGAGCTGCGGCAGCAGGGTATGCCGCCGCCTCAGGCGTATATGCGTTCGCTGCAAGCCGTAGGATCGGATAAGCGTGTCAAGAGTTTGACGGACATGTGGGAGGAGGTCAGCAAGTCGCAAAAGGGAGCGTCGACACAATTGAATGCCCGGCTGGCTAGTACGCTTGTGGTAATCGAGATGCTGAACTTCGGATGCTTGCTTGCCAAAGCGGACAAAAATAGCGATGACTATGCGCTGCTGGTTGCATCCGGGGTGTCGGTGGTGGGTGCGGTTTTTACGGTTTCGGAGAAGGCGCTCAAGGCGTTCGGGAGTGAGGCAGCGCAGACACTGCGCAATCTGAAAGCGATAACGAGTTTCTTGGGGGGAGTTTCGGCGATGATTCAAGGAGTTGTCGATCTCCACAAGGGATTCGATAAAGCTAAAACTAATAATTACCGTATTGCCGTCCTTTATTTCGTCAAGGCAACGCTTGGTATTGGCACGGGCCTGTCGTACCTTCTTAC
Organism: Burkholderia sp. Ac-20344; assembly: GCF_017104975.1. Classification (NCBI taxonomy): domain Bacteria; kingdom Pseudomonadati; phylum Pseudomonadota; class Betaproteobacteria; order Burkholderiales; family Burkholderiaceae; genus Burkholderia; species Burkholderia sp. Ac-20344. The sequence continues at coordinate 12,283 of NZ_JAAGPP010000075.1, read as the reverse complement.
CGCTCTGACATCGTCGGCTCCACTGCTCGCTCGTCTTGCTGGTAGTGGGAGCCGTATTGTGATTCTGGCAAGGGGAGGTGCTGCGGGCATTGCCGGTGCGACCGCCCGACTCGGATCGTTCACAACCCCCGAGGTTGCGGAGGCCGGCGGGTGGTTTGCTCGACAGGGTGCGGCAAAGAAGGCTGGCATGACCGCAGTCGGTACAGCGGTGGAGGAGGCTGGCATAACGGTCGGTTGGCGAGGGGGATTGTTGCTCCTCGGTCGAGGTGTTTTGATCTTGACTGGTTGGGAAGTCGCCGTGGCAGTGGTCGCTATTCAGTTTTTGATTTGGTATTTTTCGGACGATGAGTTGCAGACATGGCTTGAAAAGTGTGCATTCGGACGAAAACCTGCGAATCCGGCTTGGGACGCGGGAAAGCAGAGCGATGAATTTGAAAAGGCATTGAAAGTAATGGGTCTTTCGACTGACTGAATGGATTAATGATGGCAGACACGGCACAATCCGCCCCTACACAGCTTTTGAGAGGGCATATCCGGAATCTTCGGAGCACGAGGCAGTCCCAGGAGTTTTTGTTTACAGATGCTGATCGGATGGCGATGGGGGTTACGGCTGTTGCTGCGGGGCTGGCGGGTCTTGGCGGTGTAGCTATTGGGTTGGCTGCGTCCGCAGATGATACGGCCGAGGAGGCTGATCTGCTCGAATTTGAACTGGATGGTAAGAGCATTCGTGCTTGGGTATGGGTATCCGTGTTCAAAGAAGGCGACGAAGTCGAGATTGTCGCTGAACGACTGGGTCAGGTATGGCATGCATTTGGCATCAGGCGTGTCAGCGATCGAATCGTGGCGCTGCATCCGCATTGCAGTCGAGGCCGATATGCGCACTATAAGGCGACTGTGCGATGGTGGTTTTTGATCTATTTGTCGATGATGTCGATCATGATTATTTTGGGGGGGGTCATGTCTTTCTTTGATCCCGTTGATAACTGGTTGGGGATTTTTTATATGTATGCGGGTGGGGGGGCTATAGTTGCCGCTATTTTTGGCGTGATTGCATTCAACATATCTAGAAAATTCATGGGATTCGTGCGCCTCGCTGAGGGGATTTTTTCTGGTTTTGGTTGGAAGAATGTGAAGAACATCGATCTGCCAGCGATCACCAAAAAGAACAAGAAGCCGGGGGATCCTGGAGCATTAGGTATCTTGTATTTTCGTTATTAGCGGACGTCCGATAACTCGGCAGCGGGGTTTCGGTTGACGGGGCGAATTAACGATGACAGACACAGCACAATCCTCCCCTACTCAGCTATTGAGAGGGCATATCCGGAATCTTCGTAGCACGAGGCAGTCCCAAGAGTTCTTGTTTACAGATGCTGATCGGACAGCGATGGGGGTAACGGCCGTTGCGGCTGGCCTTGCGGGGCTTGGCGGTGTGGCTATCGGGCTGGCCGCGTCTGCGGACGATACCGCCGAGGACGCTGATCTGCTTGAATTTGAACTGGATGGGAAGAGTATTCGTGCGTGGGTATGGGTATCCGTGTTCAAAGAGGGTGATGAAGTCGAGATTGTCGCAGAGCAATTGGGCCAAGTATGGCATGCATTTGGAATCAGACGTGTCAGCGATCGAATCGTGGCGCTACATCCACATTGCAGTCGAGGCCGATATGCGCACTATAAGGTGACGGCGCGATGGTGGATTGGACTGACGGGCGCATTTTTGTTGTGCTTTAATATTTTTGCTGTAATTGTTTTGTATTTTAGCGGCGAGAACGATTGGCTTGGTGTTTTGAATTTATTTTTGGGGGGCGGGGTGATCGTTGCGGCCATCACTGGCATAATTTCAGTTCGTATAGGCAGGAAGATGATGAAATTCGTTCGGCTTGCTGAAGGAATTTTTTCTGGTTTTGGTTGGAAGAATGTGAAGAGCATTGATCTGCCGGCGATCACGAAAAAGAGCAAGAAGCCGGGAGATCCGGGTGCATTAGGAATTTTGTATTTCCGCTACTAACAGTAGTTCGCTCACTCGAAGGTTGGGGCCTTATCGATGATGAATCTCATCCGCGTCGGCGATGATACCGACCACGGCGGCAAGGTGATCACGGGTTCGTCGACGATGCGTTTCGACGGTCGTTTCGTTGCTCGCAAGGGGGATGAGGTAACTTGCCCCCAACACCCGGACGTCAAACCGAATTTGATCGAAGAGGGCGATGAATCGATGACGGATAACGGGGTACCGATTGCTCGGCACGGTCACCGGGCGACCTGCGGTTGCCACCTGATTTCGAGCCTTACCTGATCGGCACGCGCTACGGCGTGACGTGAACTTCGCGGTTTGGACGCGGGAGATCACGCGAGCATGATTGTGCCTGGTCGTGGCGTGCAACGTCGAATTTCCGCGCCTGTGTTGGCTGACATCACGACAAGTTGAACAAAGCTGGTCGTCGGCGCGTGCACCGTGAAGAAGTGATCCATCACGCTGATGAATGCGTTCAAACTGACGGCGGGAAACGCTTGTTCGTCGACCGTCAACGTTACTTCCAAACCCCGAACGAAACTCGGCATTGGTTTTCCTGGAAGCCAGAGTTGTTTGGTTCGATGGCTCAAGTTCGTCAGTCCGTCGAGGAATTTCGCGTGTCCAGCGGATTGAGTGGTGAATTGGCGGAACAGGCGTTTCAGCTCCGCAAGCCCGGTGCGGGTCAATTCGATCGAGTGCGGGGCGAACTGCGTGATGAGCCGCCAAGCTGCGTCGCCTTCGCTCGACAATCGCGCGACTTCTGTCGGTGCGTCCAGCATCACGATGCGCGACACCATCGTTCCCTGCTCGTTTACCAGATCACCATCCTCGGCGCCGGCCCGCATCGTGCGAGGGAAATCGCCATTCGAGCAGGTGACATCTGCCGTTATCTGTTCGATTCCGGTGTCGGCGGCCGGTCGGCCGTCGAGTCCGACCAAGCTGAGCGCGGTTTCTTTCTTTCCCGGTGGCGAGGCCGCGTTATGGTGCGCGAGAACCCAATAGGGACCGGCCGGTTTGCCGGAACTGCCGTGCATGAGCGATGTGAACGGATGAATGACGTTCGCTCTGGAACTGCCTGTCGTGGCACGAACCGACTCGACAGACCAAACTTCGACACCCGCAACGCCCGTATTCTGGGATTGCACGGGGTACGTGTTCGTGATCGGACTCCGCTTGAGTGGCAGCGACGAAAGCCGGAACAGATTGACGATCGGTGTGCAAAAGAGCCTCAGATTGTCCGCCGACAGATTCTTTAGTCGTTGTGCCGTCCACGAATCTGGATGAACGCCGCAAATGGCGAGATGCAAGGTAAGTTGCTGGCTGGAGCCTGCCGTATGCGCGAGCGCGGCGAGATCGACGTCGACGAAATCGAATTTCTTGGGGAACGCAAAATATTCGCTCAGTAGCCGCAGGGCTGGTGGACCGTCGTCTTCGTCGAGAAGCTTCTCGGCCTCATCGTAGCCGGCGGCGGCGAGCGGCGGTGTGGTCAGCGTTGACCAGCGACGTTCGGCGTTTTCGACGAAGGCGGCTGCCGTGCGCATCGTCATCGTATCCATTGCCGCGCCGACGACTTCGCGAGGGCCGTTGACATGGATGCGCAACGGGCTGGGGACGGTGTCGATGCGAAAGTCGGGGCGGGTAACAGCAAAGGTGATGGACAGCAGACCGGTTGTGCCAGCGGGCAGGACGACGTCGGAGGGGACTGCCGTTGCCGGGGCGTAGCGCGCAGCCGAAATTCGCACGGGAGCCAACGTTACGTCATATACGGTTCGGAAAAGGCAGTCTTCCGTTTTGCTCGCCAGTTCAGTGCCGAGGGCAATGAGCGATGGCTCAGTGAGCTTTTCGAACATGTCTGAGACATCGAACTGCGCGATTGCGCATGCAGGAACCGTTCGGAGATACTGGGGATACAGCATGCCGAGGAGGGCTTCGGCGAATTGCGGATAGTTGTCGTCAAGCCGGCTTCCTATATCCGCAGCGAGGAGAGCGAACGACTGCAGCATTCGTTCGACGTGGGGATCTTCGGAGCGGTCGCCGGAAATCCCGAGGCGAACGGCAATTTTGGGATAGCGTGTCGCAAAGATCGCAACTGACCGGCGCAGCAGTGAAAGTTCTCGTTCGTAGTGCGGAAGCAGATGATCCATTGCGTGAAATAATGAACCGGCCGGACAGTAAAACGCCAAGTCTTCCTCTGGCGCAGCTGCGCTGAATGTGTCGGGCACGCCAACGTTTGACGTTGCTATGATAACCGCTTAGACGGAAGGGCCTACACGTCGATCGTCTCGGCGGCCCGCTGGATTCCGCGATCAGCGGGACCGGAGCGTCTTGTGCCGCCCACAACGTATCTTTGTCGCACATGCCAGTTCAACAAGACGAATCGCATCCGGTGCTGGGCCGTAGTCGCGCCTTGCGCAATGCGGCCGAAAAGCATGGCCTGATTTGCCTGGATTCGACCTATCGAGGACTGCGGGGAAAACACCGCTTCGCGTGCGAATATGGTCACGTAACCCGTATTAGCCCGCGCAACTTGATTCGTCAGCGGGAACTCGGTTGCCGGGAATGTGCACAGATTGCCGCTACGGCACGCATGCACCATCTTGCGCAGACGGTCGATTCGATCTGCCTGAATGCAAAGTGGCGAGGCACGGCTGCACAATACCGTTTCCGCTGCAATGCTGGGCATACTTGGTCATGCCTCGGTCAGTCTCTGCTGCGCGGGGCGGGGTGTACGGTCTGTGCCGCGTTGAATGGCCAGTTGACAGGGGCGCCGCTCCTGAATGGCCTGAAGCGATTGCAAGACGCCGCTGCGCAGCATGGAGGCGTTTGTTTGTCGAGGCGATACAAGGGCGTCCAGGCCAACTATAAGTTTCGATGTGCTGATGACCCTTCCTCGATTCCACGTACAGCAAGAAGTTTGATAACTTTTTGACTGTATGGAGAAGAACATGGCAGAGAACGTAGTACCGAGACGGCAGTACACGAAGGAATTCAAGGTTGAGGCGGTGCGGCTCGCTGAGAGCGTCGGTCAGCATGAAGCCGCTCGCAGGTTGGGTGTGCCGGTGGCGACGCTGGGGAACTGGTGCCGTGATCAACGCGATGGCAGTGCGCAGGCTGCAGCGGGGCCGGCGCCGAGCGCACCGAGCTCAAGTCGTCGCCCGGTCAGCGACCTGGAGGCCGAGAACAGCCGTCTGCGTAAGGAACTGGCCAGCGCAAAGTTGGATATCGAAATTCTTCGAAAGGCGACGGCGTACTTCGCGAAGGGGGCGCGGTGAGGTACGCCTGGATTGACGCACATCGCGACCAACACAGCGTAAGTCGGCTTTGCCGGGTTCTGGATGTGTCGCGCAGCGGCTATTGCCAGTGGCGCGGCCGAGAGCCAAGTCGGCGGGAACTGGCCATGCCATGTTGGACGCTGAGGTCGCCGCCATTCATCGTGACAGCCGCGGTAGCTATGGCCGTCCTCGTATCGTGCGAAAGTTGCGTGCTCAGGGGCGGCCGGCGAGCGCTGAACGCGTGCGTCGCAGCCTGCAACGCCAGGGGCTGCGCCCGGTCTACAAGCGCCCGTATCGGGTGACGACGGATTCGACGCATCGCCTGCCGGTGGCGCCGAATCTGTTAGATCGGCGTTTCGACGGCTGGCGGCCCAATCAAGCCTGGGTAAGCGACATCACCTTCGTCAGGACCAGCGAGGGCTGGTTGTATCTGGCGGCGATCCTGGATCTGGCGAGCCGGCGCATCGTCGGCTGGTCGATGTCCGAGCGGATCAACGCGGATCTGGTCTGCCAGGCGTTACGCAGCGCGTGCTGGCAACGCAAACCGCCACCGGGATTGCTGCTGCACTCCGATCGCGGAGCCCAATACGCCAGTCGCGCGTACCGGAAATTGACCGCCGCGTTCAAGATAAACGTTTCAATGAGCCGCCGCGCCAACGCTTGGGATAACGCCCCGATGGAGAGCTTCTTCAAGACGCTGAAGGTCGAAAGAATCTACCAGACTCATTACGACACGCGTGCCCACGCCCGCCTGGATATCGTCGATTGGATCGAGGGCTATTACAATCGGCAACGCCTGCATACCTCGATCGACTTCCTCACCCCCGTCGACTACGAGGCTAGCTTGATCGCCGCATGAGATGCTGTACGTGAAAACGAGGCAGGGTCACTTCGTCAGTGTCGGGCGCCGGCGGTGTCACGCCGATGGTGTTCCAGAACGACAGCGGCGACCAGAGTGCGACGACGAAGAGCGCGGTGAGTGCTGGCGCGATCAATATCACGAAGCCGAACGAACAGACTCAGGACCTCGCGAACCTGAACCGCGATGCGACGAATCTGAACGGGACGGTCGCGAAGACGCCCGACATCCAGAAGACGTTGTCGCAGCAGGCCGATACGATGAACGCAGCGCAGGCAGCCGGGCAGACGATTTCGCAGGGGATCGGGCTGTACGCTGATGGCAAGCGCAAGGATGCGATCGACGCGGCCAAGGCCGCCTACGAGCGCGGCGACCTCGTTGCGATGCAGTCGTACATCGACCAGGCGCAGAGTTGGGATGAGGGCGGTGCGTCGCGCGCGGGCTTGCAAGCAACCGGCGGTGCGCTGATCGGCGGGCTCGGTGGCGGCAGTGCGCTCACTGCAATCGGCGGCGCAGCGGGAGCCGGCGCGTCGTCGCTGCTGGCGAACCAGGCTGAGAAGATCAGCAAATCGGTTGGCGATACGACCGGCTCGCCGCTTGTCGGCAACATCGCTGCGAACGTCGCGGCAACGGTCGGTGGCGCACTGGTTGGCGGCAGCGCCGGAGCGGCCGCCGCATCGAACGTCGAGCTTTACAATGCGAACGAAGACAGGAACCGCAGAGAAGATCAGAAGGAAATTGCTGAACTCCAGGACCAATTGCACAAAGAGCAGGCCATGCTCGGCCAGCGAAGCACCATTCAGAAGAACGATGGAGGGAGTGCTGTTGTTCCGGGTTCGTTGAATAGTGCAGTTGGAGCGGCAGGTGGGGGGAAAGCGGCGGGTAAGTCTCCTATCGGAGCATCGACCACTACGTCTGGTACAACGCCGATGATCGGCGGGGTTACAGTTGTTGATCGACGAACCGGCGCTGTCTATCAAGGGACCGTAGATCTACAACCGACATTAGATAGAATTGCAAATGGCGGCGCTCCAATTTCCAGGAATGACGGTACGACCTTCGAAAACCGTCCTGTAAAGGGGGCTCAACTCTTACCCGTAAAACCGGATGGTTATTACAAAGAGTATGTTGTCCCGACTCAGGGAGTCAATGGGCCGGGTCCGCAGCGAATAATTACGGGGAAAGGTGGAGAAATCTATTACACTCCAGATCACTACGACTCGTTTGTGCCGATCAAACCAAGCAAACCCCAATAGGCGATCTATCGTGACCTTGGCTGATAATTTTACGTTTGCGCAATCGCCAGCGAATTTCGCTGAAGACGATGCATTTCTCGCAAGAGTTTCCGGGGATATTCGGACTGCGGAACGGCTTTTTGAAATTTTTTATCGAGAATTAAACTTGCCAGGCTATTTTGGGTTTAATTGGAATGCGTTATTTGACTGCCTTCGAGATTTTCATTGGATCGATGAGCGACGCGTAGTAATTATTCACGAAAATTTTCCCGAACTAAATTTTAGTGAAATGAAAGTGTATCTCGAGGTTTTGCGTGATGCCGTGCTTGATTGGAAGCCGGGTGAATCGCATTTGCTACAAGTTGTATTTGATGAACGAGATCGTTATAAAATTGAGCGGATCATGTCCGGGGAAGATTCCTGAAATATTAATCTGGCCCTCTTCTGAATTTTGATTTTAATTGTGGGAAAATGAGGGGTGTAATGGATCGTGCTGAATCGAACTTCAGGTCGGTAGTGGGAATTTTGAAATCAAAAATAGCTCTCGCTATTATTTTTTGCTCGACGGCAGTTAGTTTCTTAAGTGCCTGCAGTATGCATGAGATGATTTATGGTTTGGATCCATCGAAAATTACACCCATTGACGCAACGTTGACGGGCAATATGGCAAACGACGTTTCGATTTTCTACGGAACATATCGTCTCTTGAGTGGCTCACTCGGGCGTGGTGTTGTGGCTCTGGAGGTCACCCCAAGTCAATATGGGAAGCCGATATTTTCATTCATAAATGACAAGGGAATTCCGCTTATTAGAAACAGTCCGCCATCATGTAAAATTGATAAGGGTGCTGCAAGCTTGGTGGGATCGATTCGATGCGGAGAAATTACGTTTTTCCAGACGAATGCATTCTTTAGCTTAAATTCAGCCGTTCACTCAAAGAATGACGCTCCCGGCACCTATTCCGGAATTGTGGATTATAAGATTGTCGAGTTCAAGCCAAATTGGTACACATTTGATGTGCGTTGGCCGGGGCAGCGCCCTGAAAGCCGCAGCGCTCTTCTGGAAAAAGTGAAATAGAAATGTATTCTTTAAGCGGGTTGCGCCTAGTGTGACAGATGAAATAATTTTATTTATCTGATAGTCGAAATCATTTGAAACCTAAACTCTCAATGAAGATGCACACTGGCAGTGCAGTCTGGGAGCACTTTCTCACGTGGCGAAGGAAAGACTAGCGTCTCATGCAATAGAGGTGGCCTCGCAGTCACCGGGGCTAATAGCGTCGAGCTTGCGGTTGCCGAGCTTGGGGAAGACATAGGCCTCTAGGCTGCTGATCCATTGAGTTGCATGCTTGTCGCTTTTCCAACTGGGCTTTAGTTCGTCGTGGACTTGGCGGGCGGCTTTCTCGAAGGTGAGGGTTGCGGCGGCCACGCTAGCTGCTTCTCGATCTCTATTGCGCTGGTCGATTGGGTCTTCGCCGTTATCGATAAGTTTGCGCATCGTCAGCGCTTTCTCGCGTGCCTCAGCGATGGAGATTTCGGGGTAGGTGCCCAGACCTGCGTCACGTCGCTTACCGGTCACGGGACTGGTGAAGCGCAGGGTCCACTTGCAGCCAGACTTCGTCGGGGTGAGCAGCAGTCCGGTTACCTTGCCGTCGAAGACGGGTTTGTCGGTTGGTTTGAGCGCTTTGGCTTGTTTGTCGGTTAGCATCGGTTTTTGGCCCATCGCATAGCCCATCGAGAATCACTGGATAGGGCTGGATGGTGTCAGAGTAAATTGGACGGGTTGATGATGCAAGTTATTGATTTCGTGAAAGATAATTGGATTTCGATGGATGTTATTGGACAATAATTTGGCAGACATGACCGAATCCGTTTCCACGCCTCGCTCCCGCTCCCGTTCCAATCGTTCGTCGGCCCGTTCCCGCCAGCGCTCGGCCGCTGCCGCGGGCAGTACGTCCGCGAGGGCGACGGCGCGCTCCGGCAGTGCGCCGGCCGACGCGTCGCGGGACGAACGGACGCTCGACCTGTTCGGCGATCCAGTGCTCGAGCCGGGCGAGCGCGCGCCGGTTGCGGTGCGTGAGGACGCGATTGCGGAAACCGAAGCGGCGGCCGGTATCGCGGACGACGTGGCCTCCGGGCGGCAGCCCGCGCTGGACGGGTTCGGCGCGCCGGAGGGGGCGACCGCGGCAGGGCATGCGGAAGCGGCAGACGGTGCTGTGACGCAGGAAGTCGCGACCGTGGCCCGTGGCGTTTCGTCGCCTGAAGGTGGGGATGTCGCAAACGCCTACGCCGTCCCGGCTTCCGGCGGTGTTGCAATCACGGCAGTCGATGTTTCTCTGGCCGAGGGCGTTGTAGCGAAGGCCGTCGATGTGCCTGCAGTCGACGGCGTCACGACGGTGGCGACCAAGCTGCAAGCGGCCGACGGTGCTGCGGCGAACGCGACCGAATCGCAAGCGGCTGGCGGTGAAGTCGCGACGGCTGTTGTTGCCGCGGCTGCGGTCAAAGCCCGCGAAGGGCGATCTGCCGGCGACGCCGTGAAGGAGCGTCGTGCGTCGTCGGGCGGCAAACGCCGGACGGCCGCCGGCGCAAGCGACGCGACAGCGGAGCAATCCGCGCCGGTCGTGACGAGCGTCGACACGGTGTCGGAAGCGGCCGGGGCGAGTTCGGCGCCGGACGCGGTGTCGATGGCCGAGCCGCAGTCGTTGGCGCAGCCGGCCAAACCGGGGGGCGCCGCGAACACGGCGAACCCCGCAAAGGCCCATGACGTCGCGCCGCAGGCCGACGCTCCCATATCCCCCGTCACGCAGCCGATGGCTTCCGCTGCCTCCTTTGTCACGAAGCCGTCGGCGGAGCGCGCGCAACCGGCCGCGCCGGCCTTCGATCCGGATACGCACCTGCGCCCGCTGACCGACCGGCTCGCCGCGCTGCAGGCCGACGTGGACGGCCTGACGGGTACGGCCGATCGCGAGATGCGCCGCGTCAACCGCTTGCTGCTGGCGCTGGCTGTCGTCGTGCTGGCCGGGCTCGTCGCGCTGGTGCTGCAGACGCGGCAGATCGCGCACCTGAAGCAGGACGTGGCCACGAAGCAGCAGCGGATCGATCGCCTCGCGGCCGATCTGTCGACGCAGCAGGCAACGCTGATGACGCTCGAGGAACATCACGAAGCGCTGCTGTCGCAAGTCGACCGGCTTCAGCGCAATGCGAATCGCGAGGCAGCCGTGGCGAAGCGTGCTCGCCGCACGCGTTAATCGTTTCGACCCTATCCTGGAAGCCCGACGGAACAAGGATCGCCATTCTGTATCGGCGATCGGCCGTCGAGCGCGTGCGGCAAACTGATGCGGTGCGCTGGCAGAGTTAAGGGAAAACCCTTAGAATGGAGTCCATCTAAGGGGAAACCCTAGTCATATCTGTCAGGAGTCTCACATGAGCTTCATCCTCGCCCTGCTGCAAAAGATCGACGACCTTTTCGTGTCTCCGCACCTGCCGCTCGACGCCGAATACTCGTACGCTGCGCGTCACGCCGAAGCCGAGCGCGTGCGCCGTGCGCACCTCGTGCCGATCGTCCTGTACCGTCGCTGATTCGCTGATTCGCTGATTCGCTGATTCGCTGATTCGCTGATTCGCTGATTCGCTGATTCGCTGATCCGCTGTCTGCGCGGCGCCCGCCGCACCTGCCCGCCCGCTTTCTGCCGCCGCATCGCGCGCCGGCGCGACCGTCCCGCTACACTGGAAGTCCGATTTCGTTCACGGTGACCGGGCCATGCTGCAGATGCGGCCGATGACGGCCAGCGAATTCCACGCGTACCGCACGCGAGCCATCGACGGCTACGCGCGCGATCTCGTTTCATCCAGTCAAAATGCTGTCGAAGACGCCGCCAGCCGGGCGCGTGCCTGTTTCGACACGCTGCTGCCGGACGGCCTGCGGACCTCCGGCCAGACCCTCGTCGTGCTCATCGACGGCGCCAGCGGCGACGCGGTGGGCGACCTCTGGTACGCGATCGTGCCCGAAGGGCCGAACCGCACGCTGTTCATCTACGACCTCGACATTGCCCCGTCCCGGCGCCGCCAGGGCTGGGCTACGCGTACGCTCGAGGCACTCGATGCCGAGGCGCGCCGGTACGGCGTCACCGAGATCGGGCTGTCGGTGTTCAATCACAACGCGGCGGCCCGCGCGCTGTATCGCGCGTGCGGCTTCGTGCCGATCACGACGACCTTGATCAAGCCGGTCATTTCGGACTGAATTCACCGGCTGGCAGCGGGTCGTCATCGTCATGCGCTGGCGATTCGACTCGCCGCGACCGGCCAACGCTGGCCGACCTCACGATCCTTCCTGTTCGCCAAGCGTCAAGCGCCAAGCGCCAAGCGCCGAACGCAAGCACCAGGCACCGAACGGCCATCCGACCAGCCGTCCAGCAATTGCCACCCTCCCGCATCACCGCGCGCGCCCCTTCCATCTCCGCAACAGCAACGCGTTGGTCACGACGCTGACGCTGGAAAACGCCATCGCCGCGCCCGCGATCACCGGGTTCAGCCAGCCGAGCGCCGCGAGCGGCACGCCGACCAGGTTGTAGACGAACGCCCAGAACAGGTTCTGCTGGATCTTCCGGTACGTGCGCCGGGAAATGTCGATCGCGTCGGCGACGAGCGCCGGGTCGCCACGCATCAGCGTGATGCCGGCCGTGTGCATCGCGACGTCCGTGCCGGTCGCCATCGCGATGCCGACATCGGCTGCGGCGAGCGCGGGCGCATCGTTGATCCCGTCGCCGACCATCGAGACGATTCCGCCGTGCGTGCGCTTCAGCTCGGCGACGACGCGTGCCTTGTCGTCGGGCAGCACCTGCGCATGCACCTCGCCGATGCCGAGCGACGCCGCGACGGCTGCCGCGCTGCCGCGGTTGTCGCCCGTA